>JAFUPU010000088.1 GCA_017472635.1 Bacteroidaceae bacterium | reverse complement strand
CAGCCATCGCCATGTGTCCCACCTGTGGGCTGCTTTCCCGGGAAATATGGTTTCTCCTTATGAGCATCCCGAGTTGGCGGCTGCTGTACGCAAGTCGCTCGAAGGACGTGGCGATGCCAGCCGTGGATGGGCCATGGGGTGGAAGGTCTGCCTGTGGGCACGTCTGCTCGATGGTAACCGTGCCTACAAGCTGATGCAGAACCAGTTGAAACTGAAAGACCCGTTGGTGAGCATCAAGGACCCTGACGGAGGCACCTATGCCAACATGTTCGATGCCCATCCGCCCTTCCAGATTGACGGTAACTTCGGATGTACTGCCGGTGTGGCCGAGATGCTGGTACAGAGCCACACGGGAGCCATTCATCTGCTGCCCGCCTTGCCCGATGCGTGGGAGAGTGGCCGTGTCACAGGTCTGCGTACCCGTGGTGGTTTCGAAGTTGTGGAGATGACATGGAAAGAGGGGCGTGTGAATACCCTCACCATCCGTTCGACCGTTGGCGGAAATCTGCGTTTGCGCACTGCCACTCCGCTTGCTATGGCCGATGGCACCGCACTCGCTGTTGCCGAGGGCAAGAACCCCAATGCACTGACTGCCACCTACGAAGTGACTGCTCCCATCGTGAAGGACTCCTCAAAACTGATGCTGCTTGAATTGGAGCCCACCCATCTCTATGACATCCCCACCGAAGCCGGCAAAGAGTATTCTTTCAAAGTACAACAGTAAATCATAAAACAGTATGAAAAGAAGCTTGATTTCTTTTATAGGTATATTCCTTTTTTTATTACCTCTCAACCTGACGGCACAAGTGCCAGCTTTCCCCGGTGCTGACGGATATGGTCGTTACACGACGGGCGGACGCGGTGGTTCAGTCTATTATGTCACCTCATTGGAAGATACTGACACACCGGGAACACTACGTTATGGAGTGACCCGTCTGTCCAAGGCAACCATCCTCTTCAAAGTGTCAGGTACAATCCATCTGAGCAGCCGGTTGGACATCTCTCAAAGCAACCTCACCATTGCCGGACAAAGTGCTCCGGGTGATGGCATCTGTATTGCTGATTATCCTGTGAGCGTATCGGGTAACAATGTGATTGTCCGCTATATGCGATTCCGCATGGGCGACCAGAAACTGACAGCCGACGAGGCTGATGGTGCCGATGCTTTTGGCGGACGTTTTTGCCAGCATGTCATCATCGACCACTGTTCCATTTCATGGTCTACAGACGAGTGTGCCTCGTTCTATGCCAATACTAACTTCACCATGCAGTGGTGTATCATCTCTGAGAGCCTAAGACAGAGCCTTCATTCTAAAGGGGCACATGGGTATGGTGCCATTTGGGGAGGACTGGGTGCTTCGTACCTCCACAATCTGTTGGCACACCACGACAGCCGTACTCCCCGATTCGGTACAGGGAACTTGGGTGATCCGGCTGATCACGTGACTGATATGCGAAACAATGTCATCTACAATTGGAGTGGAAACGGGTGTTATGGTGCCGAAGGTATGACCGTGAACATGATAAACAACTATTATAAACCCGGTCCGGCTACAGCCAGCACCAAAACCAAGAATCGTTTTATCGGCATTGACGATGCTACGAGCGAAGATGGTACAACAAGCATTTGGGGCAAATTCTACATCACGGGCAACTACAACTCACAGTATTCCACCATCAACACCAACAATTGGAATGGGGTTGTTGTCAATCAGTCAACTCTTATCAATGGCACAGCCACTAAAGCCGAAGTGAAATCGACAACCGAGTTGGGACAGACTCCCTTGTTACACCAACATACGGCACAGCAAGCTTATGAAGTTGTCTTGAACTATGCAGGATGTTCCCGCCAACGCGATGCTATTGATAAGCGAATCGTAGAAGAGTGCCGAGGTGGCACGTCAACCTATGTGGGCGCTTCGGCTGCCTCATCAGGCAAAGGGGGATTGATTGATACCCTTGGCGACCTGATGCCGGCTGATGCCGACGGAACATGGTCGCCATGGCCCGAACTGACCGGTACAAATGCACCAGTCGACCAAGATGAAGACGGAATGTACGACACATGGGAAGAGTTAAACGGACTCGACCCCACCGACCCTACCGACCGCAACGTACGCAATGCCGAAGGATATACTATGCTGGAGACATACCTGAACAGCCTGGTTGCTGACATCACTGAAAAACAATATGCCGATAGTGAAGAGACAGGGATTGCCGGAGAGCCATACAATCCTAACGGACTTTCAACCGACACTTGGATAACTTGGAGCCTTTCGTCAGGTACTGTAGGGGAAGCTGCCACTTTGAATAAAGAGGGAATAGTGACTTCTACTACCTATTCATTAGGTGAAGAGATGAAAGTAACCGGCACACGCACCAGCTACGACATGATTTTAACCAAGTTACAACCTACCGTCGAATATAAACAGCGTACGGCAAGCAGTGTTGTAACATTCGACATCAATTTGGCAGAAGGCATCAGTTTGCGCCCTACAGAAATAAGCATCTCAGCTGTCCGCTACGGCACAAGTGGTGGATATCTTGACCTCGTGTGGGAAGACAGTGAAGGCAAAGAGACCACGCTGGCTACAGGCATCCATGCCGCTGACAAGGCAAACGATGAAGCTTCAGTTACCACCAAGCTCGACCTCTCTGAGGTTTCGTTGACCAAGTGTACAGGCAGCTGCCGAGTGAAAATATATGTCTATAAACTGAGTCCGAGCAAAGAGATGGGAATTGCCAACCTACAAATTGGCGGAAAGACAGAAAAGGTCTCTTCTATCGGTGTACCGGTGTGTGAAGCAGGCAACGTCATCTACTATAACCTACAGGGAGAGCGCATCGAATCACCGCAAAACGGACAACTCATCATCGTAGGCAAGCAAAAACCGGAAGGGGGCTACACTTACCAAAAAACGATTTATCATCAATAACCAACTAATTTATAAAAAGTATGAGACTAAAACATTTGTTTATTATGCTGCTGGTCGCACTGACCGGACATGCAGCAGAAAAGTCAGTACAACCCGGTGATTTCACCAGTGCCTATGAGGCTGCATCCGATGGGGATGTACTGATTTTGGAAGAGGGAGCCTATGGAGGCACATTGACATTCCCGGCAGGAAAGTTGATAACTTTGAAAGCGGCAGAAGAGGCTGAGGTTATCTTCGGATGCCTGTTCCGTTCAAACGATGCCGATGCAACGGGGGGTGGTATCGTTCTTGACGGTGTAAAGATAAGCATAGCCGACTCTTACTTCATCAACCTCGACAAGTATGGAGACATCAAGCTTATCGCCATGCGCAACTGCGACATATCAAACATTGCACGTTGCTTTTTACGTACCAACGATACAGGAAGAGTCATCGAGGAGATTGAATTTTATAACTGCGTCATCCACGATTGCGGTTCGGGCGGATGGAACTTCATGTACCCCAAACATACCGTCAAAAAGGTAACTACCAAGAACTGTACCTTATATAATTATGCGAACGGCGAAAGTTTCTTTTTTGCCAACGGAACGGATAACGAAAACGATTTTGTCTTTACCTTCTCAAACAACACCGTATACAAGTGGGGAAAGAGTAACGACCGCGCATTGAGCAAAACAGAAGGGAAATACAGTGCCAACTCGCTCTATGTTTTCACCGACAATATCGTGTTTGGCGGAGGTGCCGCCGGAGTGAAACCTCAGATGGTGCAGGCTAATAGCGGAACGTTGGTAGCACAAAACAACTTAGTGGTTGACTATGGAAGTTATACTATGGGAGGCGAAGCTACCACTAAAATCAACGACCTGACATTGGAAACATTGGGTCTTGAAGCTCTCTCCTACCCCAATCCCGATGGGGGCGACTTCACCATCGTGTCAACTTCTCCTCTGGCTACAGCCTCAACTACCGGAGGGGTGTTGGGAGATCCACGCTGGCTGAAAACCGTAACAAAAGCCGTTGACCTTGAAGCTTCAGCATCTCCTGCCGAAGGAGGAAGCGTTTCACCCACCAAAGCTACTTACGATGCGGATGACGAAGTTGTTCTGACTGCTACCGCCAACTATGGTTTCCGATTTAAAGAGTGGCAAAATGCTGAAGGGCAAACACTGTCAACTGAAAATCCTTACACTTTCCAGATTAAATCAGATACCAAAGTGAAGGGTATATTCACCCCGGTAGAGACCTATACGTTGACTGTCAACAAAGAGGGAGAAGGAGCCAAATGGGGAGGCATCAAACTATCACCTGAGCCAGTTAATGGCATCTACGAAACAGGTACAGAAGTAACCGTAAGCATAATCCCCAACAGTGTGACTTCATTCCTCTATTGGGGAGACCAAAGTACCGAAACAAGCCGCATGATAACAATGGACGGCAACAAAGAGTTGACCGCAACGTTTGACGTCATCCCCTTCATTGTCGCATGGGATTTCAACCCGGAAGGAAGCCGTGGAAACCGCACAGGTGACTATTACTCCGAAACCGACAATACGGGTGTAATGATGTTCTACAACGGAGATGGTTCTACCACCAATTGGGGTGGCAGCACACGTTCTTTCGGTGGTAAGGAGTTGACTTGTGCCCGTCGCTACACCGACTTTGCACAGATGAACAAGCCACGTTCATTTGTGGCACGTTTCAATGTGACTGGATATGACAAGATTAAAATCCACAGCTTGGCAGCTGCCGACAACAACTGCGTACACAAGACTCAGTTACTCCAATACTCTACCACCGGTGAAGATGCTGACTACAAAACACTTACCTCGCTTACCTTCCAAACCCAACCCAGCAACCAGTGGTTTCCTATGGAATACGAATTGGACACAAAGGAGATAAACGGACAGCTGTTCATCCGTTGGATTGGGGATACCGCAAGTGAACTAATCGGTACCCCCAACAGTAACGACACCGAAGGATTTTATCTGGCAGACGTTGTCATCTATGCCGATAAAGCCATCGTAAATGACAACGAGGCACCGAAACTTGTCTCCAGTTCGCCTGCAACAGGCAGTACGAGTGCCTCGGCAAAAGGAAATATTGTGCTCAACTTCAACGAACGGATAAAAGTAGGCAATGGAAATGTACAGCTCAACGGCGAAACACTGACCGGAATATTCGGAAGCAAAACTGTCACTTATGCTTATAAGGGACTAAATTATGGCAAGAATTACACCCTGCTCATCGAAGAGGGTGCAATCACCGACTTGAGCGGCAATGCCCTGCCTGCAACAGAGATAAGTTTCACGGTGATGAATCGTCCGCAGCCTACTCCTAAAGTGTTTGACGCTGTAGTGGCACAAGATGGCACAGGCGACTATATGACCATACAGGAAGCCATCGACAATGCACCCACCGGACGCATAGTGCCTTACCTCATCTTCGTGAAAAACGGTGAATATGAAGAACTGGTAAAGATTCCTTCAAACAAGACTTGCATCCACCTCATCGGACAGGATAAAGAGAAAACCATCATCAAGTTCTGGATCAACAACGGAGGCTCATCAGACAAGGGGTATGAATATTCTACCAACAATCCGGCATCCAAGGCATATGGATACCAAGGTGTATTTCAAGTAGATGCCACTGATTTCTATACCGAAAATATCACCTATTACAATTCTTATGGTGTAGAAACTCAAAGCGGTCCTATGGGATTGGCCATGCGCTCGTGCAACGACCGTCAAGCATTCTACAACTGTAAGTTCCGTTCTTACCAAGATACGTGGTTTACTACGACCACCAATGCAAGTGACCGCCATTACATAAACAATTGCTGGATAGAGGGTGCAGTAGATTACTTCTACGGTGCAGGAGATATCTACATTGAAAATACCACCCTGTACAACATACGCTCTACCGGTTCCGTCATTGTAGCCCCGGCACACAGACCCGGCACCAAGTATGGTTACGTGTTTGACCATTGCACCATTGACGGTGAAGGCAGCGAACATAAGTTGGGACGCGCTTGGCACGACGAGCCAATTACTGTATTCTTAAACACTACGGTAAAGACACAACTTGCCCCCGAAGGATGGAGCGAATGGCATATTGCTCCCAAACTGTTTGCCGAGTACAACAGCGTGGATGCCGATGGAAACCCACTTGACCTGAACAACCGTCGCACAGAATACCACGTAGACGGACAGACAGAGAAAGCGATACGTCAAGCTGTACTCTCAGCCGATGAAGCGGCACAGTATACTTTTGAGAATGTGACTGAAGGGGTACATGGCGACGGATGGAATCCACGTAAATTCTTCGAAGCGGTTGAAGCTCCTGCCAACCTGAAGAAAAATGAAGAGAGCGGTACGCTCTCATGGAGCGCCAGCCCTTATGCAATCTGTTATGTAGTCATCAACGAAGAGAATGAGCAAGTGGTCGGTTTCACCACTCAAACAAACTTAGCGGTTACAGACCTCGACATACACTACACGGTGAAGGCTGTAAACGAGTATGGAAGTCTGAGTGTGGGAACTTCTACAAAACCTGCCAGCCATATCAAAAACGTTATGGGTAACGAAAAGCCGTTGAATGTGATATACTACAACGCACAAGGCATCCGTCAAAAGGGACTCCAAAAAGGACTGAACATCATCGTCAGCCAACTGCCGGACGGTACAACTATTGTAAACAAACAAATAGGCAGATAAGCACTTTAGGTCAAACGTTGTAAAAGAAGAAAGGGGGCATGCCGTAAAAATCGGCATGCCCCCTTTTTACTTTTACAAGATATTTTCAGTAAAAGGAAACACTGCTTAAAACTTGACCCGCTGTTCTTCCAAAAACTTTACATCTTAAAATCCCCCTCCAATTAACCCTCCAAACTTATTCAAAAAACACTGGACAGTTAGTGAAAAAAGTGTCCAGCGTTTTCCGATTTAGGCTGGACACTTATTTCAGTCCCCCTTGATACTTTTTTCAATAAGTGTCCAGTGTTTTTCAGTAAGTGTCCAGAGTTATTGGAACTGAAATCGAAAAGGTGAAAACGCCTCAAAATGCCTTTTTTTGAAAATTCTCACCAAAGAAAAATTTTGGGGGTTGCAGGACTCATTGCCACCTGTTGCAGGACTCACAGGGCTGAGTCCTGCAACAGATGGGGATATATCCTGGAGATTTTTAAATTTATCGAGGACATAACTGAACTATTCAAGCAACCAATCCATCCCCAAAAAGGACACACCCTGTTACCCCTCATCCTATGCCCGATAGAGGTGAAATGATACATTTGTTATATCCGTTTGCTACAAAATTGATATCCTCATCCCTCCTATTCTTATATTTCCACCAACCATTCCGCTCGTTTCATTTCACCCCTACCAAACTGTATTACAAATAATTACGGGTGAAAGGAGGTGCTTTCATCCTTCTTTCACGTCTTCCATCACCCCTTCATCCTCTTTGATGGCACACACTTTTTTCAACCAATAAACCGCGCGAAGCGTATCAACCTTTCAACCCTTTTTAGACACGATTTCATCCTTTCAACCCCTCAACTGCGCGAAGCGCTATCCCCTCTCAATTTTTGATTCCTGGCTTCTAACTTTTAATTATTGAAGGAAGTGAATGTGCCGCGAAACCGTTCCATTCACCCGTAAAACAATGAATTACAATAAATTATAAATAAAGCGAAGGGAAAGAATAAAGATATAAATCTCTGGGTACATCCGTGGGTTCAGTGTACTCCGTGAGCAAAAAAAAAGAAATAGAATCCGTGTCTAAGAAAGGGAGCAGAGCGAATAAAACGAATTAAGAAACATCTCCATCTCCGAAACTTTCACTCTGTAATTCCTGCAAGATATCTTCTACAAGATATTGGTCACTCATCAGTTGGAGACCAAATTTAGGGTCTTCCAATTGCCTGCATGTTTGTGTGGAATAAAACAAGTCCAAAGCCCTCTCCACATCTATCTGAAGAGCTTCAGCCAACATCACTATAATATGGCTTTGTTTGCGCCACAACACAGAATCCCTCATAAAAACCTACTCTTCCTCTATGTTTAAATCCAAACTTTCAACGAATCTCAAATAAATGTCTATTACCTGTTGATTCAAAAAACAAAGTTGGTGATTAATTTTCTTATAACGCAATTGTCCCAAAGCCTGTTCAGCAGTAATAACCCCTTTCTCATAATCCTCAACCGTATCAATGACATTGTCGTTGGCTACTCCGCCTTCTACTATGTCATAGTCCTTAGAGATGTCTTTTCCTTTTCTGCAATCCACCACATATTCCAACCACTCCAGATCATAATGTTTAAAGTGCTTGATACGTACTCCATCCTTTACCGCTTTTTGAAAGTCGAAATGATATACGTTTATAACAGGTATAACATTACGTCCTTTTCTGCTGGCTATAATCCGTGCCCAGTTCTCTGCTTGCTCCTTTATATTTGTAGTGTAGAATCCGGGACCGAAATCAAGATTCTTTCTACCCGCTTTAGCCAAAGGAGCATTCACTTGTAAATGTGAACCATGATAGAGTATCGTCATCATAAGTTTTCTTGCTTGTTTTCCGCTTCCCAATTGTGCAAAGTCTCAATCACATCATCAGTTACCCACTCCAAACTTTGCGTATGTAGGAGGTCGTAATGGCGAAACAAACGTTTGTGTATAAGGTCTTGCTGTTTCAGTCGCTGATACATCCGTTGTCCCGATATTTTTTGCTTCTTTGCACTGGCTTCGATTGCCATGACTGCAAAATGCACTTTTTGATAAGCTTCTGACAAATTATTCATGCTCCTTCAATTTCTGTTTGGCAAAAGTACTGCATTATTTTTATTTTTCCAAGTAAAAGGAGCAAAAAACAACCAAGCATAAGACGTAGCCCTTTAAAAAAAGAGAGGCACGCCCACCACAGGCGTACCTCTCTACTATAAATGGAAATCAGGGGTATATTATTCAGTCCCTTTGCCAAACCACCAGTTCTTGGTGTTCGCTTCTTGCACATCATCACCAAAGCTGAATGTTGTTGGATCGCTGTCAGCACCGGCTTCGTCCACATACTTCACAGTATAAGAAGTGATTT
>JAFUPU010000087.1 GCA_017472635.1 Bacteroidaceae bacterium | reverse complement strand
GGTGATGTCGTAGGTCACTACGTCGTACTTGCGCTCTACGGTCTTGTCAATCATATAGGTCTTGGGTGATGAGCCGAACATCTGGTCAACCGCCAAGTCGAAGGGGCGCATGCCATCCGCCTGTTCGAAAGCAAAGCGATGGTCACCCGTGGTCTCGCCCACGGTGTACATCGGAGCACGTTCGCGTTCGGCAATCTTCTGTACGTGTTCGATGGCTGATTCATCGATGAGCAATCCCATGCGCTCCTGGCTCTCGTTGGCAATGATTTCCTTGGCGCTCAGTGTCTGGTCGCCGATGGGGAGCTTGTCCATGTGGATGAGTCCGCCACACTCCTCTACCAACTCTGAGAGGCAGTTTACGTGTCCGGCAGAGCCGTGGTCGTGGATAGAGACGATGGGGTTGTTGTCCTCTTCGCAAAGGGCACGCACCACGTTGTAGGCGCGTTTCTGCATCTCGGCATTGGCACGCTGTACGGCATTCAGCTCGATGCCCGATGAGTAACGGCCTGTCTCTACCGACGAAACCGAACCTCCACCGAGACCGATGCGGTAATTGTCACCACCCATCACCACCACCTTGTTGCCCGGTTGGGGAGTGCCCTTCAGGCAATCGCGTTTGGTGCCGTAACCCACGCCACCTGCCAACATGATGACCTTGTCGTAGGCATACTGTTCGCCATTCTCCTGGTGCTCAAAGGTCAGCAACGAACCACAGATGAGCGGTTGTCCGAACTTGTTTCCGAAGTCGCTGGCACCGTTGGATGCTTTGGTCAGAATCTGCTCAGGAGTCTGGTAGAGCCACTTGCGCACAGGCAGGATGTCCTCCCACTCGCGACCCTCTTCGCTACGCGGATAGGAGGTCATATACACCGCCGTACCGGCAATGGGCCATGAACCCTTACCGCCACCCATACGGTCGCGGATTTCGCCACCCGTACCCGTTGAAGCACCGTTGAACGGTTCTACGGTGGTGGGGAAGTTGTGTGTCTCAGCCTTCAGTGAGATGACACTCTCAATCTCCTTCACCTGGAAGTAGTCGGGTTTCGAGTGGTCGGCAGGTGCAAACTGCTCGATGACGGGACCCTCGGCAAATGCCACATTGTCTTTGTAAGCCGAGATTATCTTGTTGGGATTCTCTTGCGTAGTCTTCTTGATCATCTGGAAGAGGCTTGACTCTTTCTCCTCACCGTCGATGATGAAGGTGCCACCGAAAATCTTGTGGCGGCAATGCTCCGAGTTGATTTGTGCAAAACCAAACACCTCGCTGTCGGTCAGTTTGCGTCCCAAGTCGTTTTCAACCTTCTTCAGGTAGTCCATCTCTTCTTGGCTGAGTGCCAATCCCTCTTGCTCGTTGTAAGCCTCCAGGTTGTCGATATAGACGATGGGCTGGGGTTGTATGTTGGTTTTGAAAACCTCCTGGTGCAATCCCTTGTACATGCGTTGCAACATAGGGTCGTATTCGGCATTCTCGTCGGCTACGGGGAAGTACTCTTCAATGCGTGCAATGCCTTCCAGTCCCATGTTTTGGGTAATTTCCACTGCATTCGTACTCCACGGGGTAATCATCTCCCGTCGGGGACCTACGAAACACCCTTTCAGGTTTTCTTCATTCTCGACTGTGGCGTCACCGAAGAGCCAACAAAGCTTTTTGATTTCCTCTGCATCAGGCGTGTGATTGATGTCAATGGCAATCACCGTCTTGGAGGATGTGCTGAAAAATGATATCATGTCTTTGAATTATATTGGTTTTCTGTTAATTATCCGTCCGAGGGATTCTACCTGCGGATTTTTTGGGGACAAAGTTACATAAAAGCCGTTGTTCGGAAAAGGAAATGAAGCATTATTTTTATAATTTTGTTCGCGCGAGCGCGGAAATCGCACTTTTTGTTGCCGGAGGACAAACTGCATTGGACGAGTGGGAGAGGGGTGAAAGGCATGGCTTTCCGTTTTTATCCGCTGATGCGTATATATCATGATTTTTGTGTACAAATGTGTGCTCGGATTGCTTGAAAAAATGGTATAAGAATTTTTGATAAAAACAGAAAAGAGCTTCCCAAATGGATGCGGAAACCTCTTTTTGGGCGATTTTCTTCTCGATTTGGTGGAAAAATCTCCTTGAAAAAATCGATAAAGTCCTGGAGATTTTCTGCTGAGTCCTGCAACCGGGGAGCCTGAGTCCTGCCACTCAGCGCTGCAACTCCTGGGGCCAATTGGAAAAGTCGCTTTTTTCTTCATCGGTGGAGGTAGGATATGAAAGAGAGGAGAAAAAGTAAAAAGAATGGTCAAAAGGACCGGAATTTGACAAAATGGCGGAGTGGGGAAGCGAAAACAGCCCCTTTTCGGGCGATTTGACGGACTTTCTCAGGGTGTGGAAGGGTAAACTACCCCTGAAACAGGCAGATAGAAAAGCTGAAACACCTTTTTGTGTGACGAAAATATGATACGTTATGAGAAAAGTTTGTGTGGCATATCTTTTACAAGATTGGATGGGCGGCCAAATGACATTTTGTTTTCTCTCCCTTTTCGTTTTTTTTTGCTCGTCTGGAAAAAATATTTCTCAAGTGTGGAAAAAATGTGTTGAAGTTTATGTTGTATAACATCTTTTTAAGGAGTTTGGACCTATTTTTGTGGAAAAAACGAAGAAAAAAGGAGAAGAAAAGTATGATTACCGATTTTATTGTATATCTTTGCACCCTAATTAACAAGTGTAAACATAGATTTGACTGACCTAAAAAAACTTCTATAATAACAAAACCAAAAATATCTGATTTATGCTAAAAAACTATGTGAAAGCCGCATACATATGCGGCATGGGTTCCTCTTTGCTCCTGTTTTCGTGTGTGAATGACGACTACGATTTGAGTGAAGATGTGGATATGACCATTCAGGTGAATGGAGAGTTGAGCCTGCCTTACAGCTCAACGGAAGAGATGTTGGTGGAAGACCTGTTTGAAATCGAAGAGGACGGAATCGTGCAGGCCGATGCCGAGACCGGTGTCTATATGTTAAGGAAAAGAGCCGATGAGAAAGCGGATGTCAGCATTGACATTGACAACGTGGAGGTGAACAATCCCGATTTGGAAGATTTCCACATGACGTTCCAGATGCCTTCACGCGAAGAGTTGCTGGAAGATGCCGGCTATTCAGCCGAACAACGTGCCATGATTATGGCTAACCCCTCGTTGCTTGAAACCATGCCCGGAGCAAATGACGTAAAATCTTCGCGGGCAGTCCCCTTGATGGAAGAGTTCCATATGTTGGAGTATGACTTTGAACTGCCGGAAGAGGTTATGGCAATTCGCAGAATCAATTTCTCTACCCCCATGAAGCCCGACTTTGAGTTGTCAACCAATCTTCTGCGCGGAAAACTGGTGCTCACTGAGGTGTATGCACACTTCCCCGATGAACTCGACCACGACAACTATCACGAGGGTGGATACTGGAGCGACGACATTGAGCACAACCGCTATACCTTGCCCTCTACCATCAAGCTGGTGAAGGACGGGGCTCCCCACAAAAGCTCGTTGGAGTTTGTGGGTGCCAATGTTGAGTGGGAGAAGTTCGATGCAAACGGTAATCCCAGCAGTGCCCTCTCTATCAGCAAGGATGTGAGAATGGCAGGAAACGTACAGATAGAAGCCACCCCGATGGAGTTTTGGGAGATGGCTGACCAGGTGTATGAGTTGACCGCCGTCATCAAAATGAAGAAAATAGAGATAGGTTCGGTTGAAGCCATTGTAGACCCCGTGATAGAGCCTGAAAGCAGCGTGGTTGAGTTGGGCGACCTGCCCGACTTCCTCACCGAAGAAGGGGTGAAGGTATATCTGCAAAATCCCCAATTCTTCTTGGATGTAGAGACCAACATCCCTCTTGAAGTGGATGTGTGGGGACAAATCTCTACCGATCAGGGAATTTCAGTAGACATCAGTCGCGAAGGCTCCAGCGAAATCCAACTGGGTGGAAAGTCACTGAACAACTATTGCATCTACGACGGACAGAAACCCGACTGGGGCATCAATTATACCTACTATGCAGCCCCCGGCTTGCGCAGCTTGCTTGAAAAGGTGCCCGAAGAGTTGAGCCTCGATTTCAATGCCCGTGTAAATCAGACATGGTATACCCTGCAATTGGGAGAGACCTATACGGCAAGCATCGACTATCGGGTTGATTGCCCCTTGGCATTCGGTGCCGGCACCGAGATTGTCTATACCGACACGCTCGACGAATGGAATGAAGACATCGAGGACTATGAAGTGAAAGAGTTGACCATCACCGGAAAGCTTTACAACAGCACTCCGCTTGAGAAAATCAGCCTGAAAGTGATACCCCTCGGACTTGACGGACAAGAGTTGAGAGGCATAGAAGTGACCTCTGCCGAAAACCTGAAGGATGGCGACGACCTGGCATTGAGCCTGAAGTGTACGCAAGAAGGCGCCATGAAGAACTTGGATGGAGTGGTACTCCGCATCGAAGGCTCTGTTGTGAGCGAGGCATCATCACCGCTGAACAAGCATGACTACATCCAAGTGAAAGACATCAAGGTGAAAGTGACCGGTGGCATAATTGCAGATTTGAATTAACCATTAAAGCATGACAAGTTTATGAAAACAAGTATAAGAAAAACCGCACTCTCTTTACTTTTCGCCTCTTTTGCGGGAGGGGCTATGGCTCAGACACTCAACTCATCATACTTCATGGATGGGTTTGCCTATCGTCACGAGTTGAACCCGGCATTGGTGAGCGACTCGTACGTAAGCATCCCTGTGTTGGGAAACATCAACGTGGGCATGCAAGGTAATGTGGGATTGGAGAATTTCCTCTATAATACCCCCTCTTATGGATTGACCACTTTTCTCAATCCCGAAGTGGGTACTCAAGAGTTCTTGGACGAACTCAACGACAACAACAAGTTGCAGTTCAGTTACGATATGAGCATCTTCTCGATGGGATTCAAAGCCTTTGGCGGATTCAACACCATCGGGTTGAACCTGCGCACCCAAGTGGGCATGAACCTGCCCTATGGATTCTTTGAATTTGCCAAGAAAGGTCTGCAGGGTGACAATACCTATTATACAATGGACGACCTCTCTATCCGTGCCCTCGGTTATGCCGAACTGGCATTGGGTCATGCCCATCGGATAAACAAGAACCTGACCATTGGTGCCAAGTTGAAACTGCTCTTCGGAGGTGCCGATATGGATGCGACTATCGAACAAATGTCGGTGCAGACAATGGCAGACAAGTGGCTGATAAAGGCAAGCGCTGAAGTCAACACCTCGTTGAAGGGAGCCACTTACACGCTGGACGATGCCGGCAAGGTCGATGGTATAGACGTGGAGTCGCCCGGGTTGGGAGGCTTTGGTTTAGGACTGGATATGGGTGCAACCTATAAGTTTACCGAAGGAACGCTTGAGGGACTGACCCTTTCGGCAGCTCTGCTCGACTTGGGATTCATCAGCTGGTCAGACAACATTGTGGCAACCAACGAGGGAGAAGAGTTTGTATTCAACGGATTTGAGAATGTCTCACTCGACAACAACGAAGGACGCGAACTGAAAGACCAGTTTGAGGTGATGGGCGATGACCTGGAGAAACTGTACAGTGTGCGCACCGATGGTAAAGTGACTGGACGCAGCACCATGTTGGCAGCTACGCTGAATGTAGGTGCCGAATATGCACTGCCCGCTTATGACAAGTTGAAGTTCGGTTTGCTCTCATCTACCAATTTCAACGGGCCCTTCACCTGGACAGAAGCACGCGTCTCGGCAAATGTCAACCCGACCAAATGGTTTGGAGCAAGTGTCAACTATGCCTATTCTACATTCGGCTCATCTTTCGGCATGTTGCTCAACTTCCATCCGAAAGGATTCAACTTTTTCATTGGTACCGACCACATGATTGGCGAAGTGAACTCGCAGTTCATACCATTGAGTTCGAATGTGAACCTCTCAATGGGATTCAACATTACGTTAGGGCATAACAATTGAGCGTTAAATAGATGAAAAAAACGGGGGATTGCTGGAAAAAAAAGCGAATCCTCCGTTCTTTTTTCTATAAAAGCGAAGAGTTCTTCTCTTAACTGTAAAAAAGTGTAAAAAGATACGCGCCGTATCGTAAAAAAGTGTCATCTTTGCATTATGAATTGGATTGAAGAAGTAACCCTGCTTGATTTGGTGATAAAGGGCATGATTGTGGGAGTGATAGTATCTGCTCCCATGGGGCCTGTGGGGGTCTTATGCATCCAGCGTACGTTGAACAAAGGACGCTGGTATGGATTTGTTACCGGATTGGGAGCGGCATTAAGTGATATCATCTATGCCTTGATAACCGGATATGGCATGAGTTTTGTGGTAGACTTTATAGAAAATCCCAGAAACATGTTTTATCTGCAATTGTTGGGCAGTGTGATGCTGTTTATATTCGGTATATACACATTCCGTAGCAATCCGGTGCAGAGCATCCGACCGGTTTCTGCCAACAAGGGCACATTGGTACACAATTTTGTGACGGCATTTTTTGTTACCTTCTCTAATCCTTTGATTATCTTCTTGTTCATAGGCTTGTTTGCCCGATTCTCGTTTGTGTTGTCAGACGTGCAACTCTATGAACAGTCGGTCGGATATATCGCCATCGTTGCCGGAGCATTGCTCTGGTGGTTTTTGATAACCTATCTGGTAGACAAACTTCGCACCCGGTTTGATATACGGGGCATTTGGATGCTCAATCGCATTATCGGAACGGTTGTGATGGTGGTATCGTTGGTAAGTGCTGTATTGACTCTGAAGGGCGTTTCGCTGACATTGTAAGCGCGGAAAGGTGCAAAGCACCAAACAAAATTATTGGGTCTCAATGTATATATCAAAAGAATTAAAAGAAAAGAATATAGCCGAATACCTGTTGTATATGTGGCAGGTAGAGGATAGAATAAGGTCGTTGGGATTGAACCTCGAACAGATAGTGGAACTGTTGGTGAAACCGGCACGACTGGATGGCGAAGAAGAGCGCAAGTTGACCGAATGGTATGAAAACCTGGTGGAGATGATGCGCATCGAGGGGGTGACTGAACGGGGACATCTGCAGATAAACAAGAACATCATCACCCTGCTAACCGACCTTCACTTGCAGTTGTTGAAATCATCCAAATACCCGTTCTATAGTGCAGCCTATTACAAGGCATTGCCTTTTGTCGTAGAGTTGCGCACACAGGGGAATGGGCGTGAATTGCCTGAACTGGAGAACATGTTCGAACTCTTGTATGGTGTGTGGATGCTGAAGTTGCAGAAAAAGACCATCAGCCAAGGTACACTCCAAGCGGTAGATGCCGTAAGTCGCTTGCTGGCATTGCTGAGTGACTATTATAAAAAGGATAAAGCAGGAGAATTGGAATTGGAATGAATCAGTGACAGGTGATGAACTACAAGCTACGAGTGCCATGCAGCACTTACACTCGTCACCCGTAGCTATTCATCCGTAACTCGTCACTCGTAGCTCGTAACTAATAACTAAAATAAGGAATCGTGATGAAGAATATTTTGATAACAGGGGCCAACGGACAACTTGGCAACGAGATGAGGGTGCTCAGTGCAGCGCATCCCGAATATACCTACTTCTTTACTGACGTAGAAGAGTTGGATATCTTAGACGAACAGGCAGTGATGGACTTTGTGCAGGAGAATGTCATCGATTGCATCGTCAACTGTGCAGCCTATACTGCCGTAGACAAGGCAGAAGAGAACGTAGAGTTGTGCGACAAGCTCAACCACCTTGCCCCCGGACACTTGGCTAAGGCTGCCGCCCAACGGGGAGCCGCATTGGTTCAGGTCTCTACCGACTATGTGTTTGACGGTACGAACCATGTGCCTTACCGCGAGACAGAACCTACTTGCCCCAATTCGGTGTATGGTCGGACAAAACTTGCCGGTGAGAAGTTGGCAACAAGCCTTTGCGCCCGCACCATGGTTATCCGCACGGCATGGCTCTACTCTACCTTCGGAAACAACTTTGTGAAGACGATGATTCGCCTGGGACGCGAGAAAGAACAATTGGGAGTCATCTTCGACCAGATAGGTACACCTACCTATGCCCGCGACCTGGCTCGTGCCATCTATGCGGCTATAGCCAAGGATGTGCCTGCAGGCATCTTCCATTTTAGTAACGAGGGCGTATGCTCGTGGTACGACTTTACCCGCACCATCCATCGCATTGCAGGCATCACCACCTGCCGTGTGAAACCGCTCCACACCGAAGAGTATCCCACACCTGCAGCCCGTCCGCACTACTCTGTATTGGATAAGACAAAAATCAAAGAGACTCTTGGCATTGAAATCCCCTATTGGGAAGAATCGCTGCAAGAGTGCATAAGACAGTTATAAAATAAGATGACGGAAATAGAAAGAAGAAGAACCTTTGCGATTATTGCCCACCCGGATGCGGGTAATACATCATTGACAGAAAAGTTGCTGCTCTTCGGAGGTCAGATACAAGTGGCTGGAGCCGTAAAGAGCAACAAAATCAAGAAGACAGCCACCAGCGACTGGATGGACATAGAGAAGCAACGCGGTATCTCGGTAACCACCTCTGTGATGGAGTTTGACTATCGCGACTATAAAATCAACATACTCGATACACCCGGTCACCAGGATTTTGCCGAAGATACCTACCGCACGCTTACGGCTGTTGACTCGGTTATTATCGTCGTCGACGGAGCAAAAGGTGTGGAGACACAGACGCGCAAGCTGATGGAGGTGTGCCGTATGCGCAAGACTCCCGTTATCATCTTTGTCAATAAGATGGACCGTGAGGCGAAAGACCCCTTTGACCTGTTGGACGAACTGGAAGAAGAACTCCATATCCATGTGCGTCCCTTGACGTGGCCCATCGAGAGCGGTGAGCGCTTTAAGGGAGTGTATAACCTTTATGAACATAACCTCAATCTCTTCCAACCCTCAAAGCAGGTGGTGACAGAAAAGGTGGAGGTAGATATAAACACCGAGGAACTGGACAATCAGATTGGCACAGAACTGGCTGAACGCCTGCGTGGCGAGTTGGAACTGCTCGAAGGAGTCTATCCCGAGTTTGAGACGACAGAGTATCTCAAGGGTGAGCTGGCTCCCGTCTTCTTCGGTTCTGCCCTGAACAACTTTGGGGTAGAAGAACTGCTGAATACGTTCGTAGAGATAGCCCCCAGTCCTCGTCCGACTAAGACAGAAGAGCGCGAAGTCAGTCCCGACGAACAGAAGTTTACCGGTTTTATCTTTAAGATTACTGCCAATATCGACCCGAACCACCGTTCATGTATAGCCTTCTGTAAGGTATGCTCAGGCAAGTTCTCGCGCAATACTCCCTATTACCATGTGCGTCACGACAAGACCATGCGTTTCTCCAGCCCTACCCAGTTCATGGCTCAGCGCAAGACTACGGTGGATGAGGCTTGGGCAGGAGATATCATCGGTTTGCCGGATAATGGCACCTTCAAGATTGGCGATACACTGACCGAAGGTGAGAAACTCCATTTCCGCGGTATCCCCAGCTTCTCTCCTGAGATGTTCAAATACATCGAGAATGCCGACCCTATGAAGCAAAAGCAACTTGCCAAAGGTATCGACCAACTGATGGACGAAGGTGTGGCACAGCTTTTTGTGAACCAGTTTAATGGACGCAAGCTCATTGGTACTGTGGGACAACTACAGTTTGAGGTTATCCAATACCGTCTGGAGAACGAATACAATGCCAAGTGCCGTTGGGAGCCTATCAGTCTTTACAAAGCTTGCTGGATTGAGAGTGACGACCCCGAACAGCTTGAAGCTTTCAAAAAGCGCAAGTATCAGTATATGGCAAAAGACCGTGAGGGACGGGATGTCTTTCTGGCTGATAGCGGCTATGTGTTGCAAATGGCACAGAATGACTTCGAGCACATCCGCTTCCACTTCACCAGTGAGTTTTAAGGATTCCATCAACCCCATAAAAGCTTCAAACTCCGCTCGCGAGCCATATTTGTTCGGTTCACGGGCGGAGTTTGATGTAAATAATAGAAATAACTGATAGTCTCTGAATCAAGAATTCATCAGGGCACTGACATCTCCACCTGAATCAGAGAGTGCCTGCATGATGTTTGCCGGAGCACGACCCGCCAACAGTTCGCGTTTCATAAAATCCATGTAGGGGGCAACGTGCCGGAAGTATTGCCGATAGCCTTGGCAGAGGTAATTAAGTCCTTTCTCTCCTTGGGGGGAAACGACAAACCGGTTGCGTGGACACTCTCCGTTGCATGCAAACAGAAATTCACAGGCTCGGCACGTTGAGGGAAGTCCCTCTCTCTTCATCAGCCCGAATCGTCTCTGTTTTTCACCATACATCATTTCCACCAGACTTTTCTCGCGGATGTTCCCCAAGCGATGTTCGGGAGTGACAAAGTGGTCACATGCATATACATCCCCATTGTACTCCATGGCACCTGCATGACCGCAGTATTCACCAAAGGCACAGCTTCCCGGAGCTTCTCCCATCCAGTTGCAGAGTGTGGCATCGAACATCTGTACGAAATAGGTGCCTACATCATTCCTTACCCATTCGTCAAACAAGGTGCAGAGGAATTCACCCCATTGTCGTGGATTTACCGAGAAGTCTGTCGTTTCCTCTCCTGTCTGTTCAGGTGTGGCAAGATATCGTCCGTCGGCATGGTGGAAGTTGCGTTCGACTACGGGAGTAAATTGCAGGTAGTGACATCCTATCTCTTTGAAGAAATGGTAAAATTCGAGCGGATGATTGCCATTCAGCGAGTTGACGACAGCCATGCCATTCCATGGTATATCATACTTCTGTAGCAGTTCTATACCTTTTATTACTTGTGCGAAGGTGGGTCGTCCTTGCTTGTCCCTTCTGAAAGCATCATGAAACTCTTCAGGACCATCAATGGAGATACCTACCAGCCATCCCTCTTCTTTAAGAAAACGGCACCATTCGTCGTTGAGCAAGACTCCATTCGTCTGTATGCAATTGTCTATCACATGCCCACGGGCATATTGCTTTTGCAACTCTACAGCCTGCCGGTAAAAACTGAGCGGGCGGGTCAGCGGCTCACCACCATGCCAGGTGAAGAGCACTTCCCGAGTGGTTTGTGCTTCGATATACTCTTTGGTGAAACGTTCAAGCAGGGCATTACTCATCACAGGGGCACCTCCGGTGTACAGGTGCTCCTTCTCAAGGTAGTAACAGTAACGGCATGAGAGATTACATAACGCTCCGGCAGGTTTTGCCATGATGTACATGGGATGGGCAAAAGGAGCGAACTTGTTCATGGCTGTAGTCATCTTGTGACGGTAATGCTTACACCTGCACACGTGTTATCTGCTCCCATGGGAGGATTCTGTTTGCTTATGCCCAGTTTGATTTGCTCAATGGCAGGGAAAGCTTCCAGCAGGTGTTTTGAAATGCGTCCGGCAACATGCTCCAACAGTTTCGATGGAATTTCCATCTCTTCTTTCACAATCTCATGTATCAGTGCATAGTTGATGGTGCCGTCCAAGTCATCTTTTAACAGAGCTTGGGTAAAGTCAGTCTTTACTTGTAGGTCAACCAAGTATTCGGCTCCTACGATACGCTCCTGCGGAATTACACCGTGGTAGGCATAAAACCGCATGGAGGGTAAGCTGATGTAGGATTCAAGGATAGTCATACGCTCATTCGTTTCTGCCCGATTGGTCAATCAGCCAAGCTATACGATTGTTCAGTCGGGATGCTTTTAATAACTGTTCGATGTTCAGATGCATCCGGTATCGCCAATAGTTTTGCGGGTTTGCCGGTACATTGATGCGTTCAGCTTCAGCCTCCGGACGTCTCAAACCGTCGTCGATGGAGAACCAATCCTGTATGGCGAGTATGGTAAACATGGATGGCGAGTCGAGGTGAGCCTTTACCACCTCTTCACATAGTGGCCCTTGTGGCTCTTGGGGAACTTCATCCTCGTGCCCGAGCATATACCGGTAGTAATTGCTTGCTGCAGATGACTCCTCTTTCCACCAACCTCTCAAGGTAGCCATGTCGTGTGTAGAGATTGTACAGATAGATGGATATGGATTCTCTTTGAGATTGGCAAACTCACAGAACGTCTTTGGCATGCGCTGTATTTCAAGACTCAGGATTTGCAGCTCGTCCATCACTTCCGGTACGCAAGCCGGAATCATACCCAAGTCTTCTCCACACACCAGCATGCGGGTAGCACTTACCAGTGCCGGAAGTTTCTTCATTGCCTGTTCGCGCCAAAAGTCATTATGGCGGTGGTAGTAGAAGTGTTCATACAGTCGGTTGAACGCCTCTCGTTGGTCATGGTTCAATGCATGCTTGTAGATATAGTCATGTGCGGCAGCAATGCGCGGATGGAACTTCTCTTTATCGCGGTGGTCGCGAAGGAAGAGTACGTTGCTGATGAGTGTGTACAACCCATCCCGTATAGCGATGCTTTTTTCATCTCCGGCACCGGCAAACCGGGTTTCAACCTTACGTTGGGTGTCATATTGAGAGAGCAGGCTGTATCTGCCGTCTCCTTTCGCTGACAGGTAGAGTGATTTCACCTCTTCGGTATATTCTCCGAACAGTTCCGGCAGAAACTCCTCATGTATATAAGGTAGTAGATACAGTTCTTCGTCAAAAGGCAATCCAAATTGCTCAATCTCTTCCTGTGTGAAGGGGAGGGCAGGAGCAAACTGTCCCAGCAGTCCGTGTACCGAGTGTTGGGGTATCTCCCATATACGGAAGAAGCCGAGAATATGGTCTATGCGGTAAGCGTCAAAGTACTGTGCCATCTTGGTGAACCTTCTTATCCACCATCCGTATCCGTCAGTCTCCATCTGTTCCCAATTGTATGTAGGGAAAGACCAGTTCTGTCCGTCCTTTGAGAAGTCATCAGGTGGTGCACCTGCACTCTGATTCATATTGAAGTAGTGTGGTTCCATCCATGCCTCCACGCTGTCTCTGCTTATTCCTATAGGGATATCTCCCTTCAACGCCACTCCTTTTTCCCGGGCATAGGCAACCGCTTCACTCAACTGGCAGTGCAGTTGGTATTGCAGGTAGTGATAGAGTCCTATTTCCAGCTTGTGCTTCTTGCAGAGTTTCTCTATCTCTTTCTGATTGTATGTGGCATGTTCGGGCCAGTCGTTAAAGTTGGCGGTATGATAGTTGTCGCGCAGGAAAGAGAAGGCGGCATAAGGCATCAGCCAAGTTCGGTTTTTCTTGTACCATGCTTTAAATCCGTTAGAAGCCAATACCTCTTCTCCCTCTTGTGCATAGATTTCATGGAAGAATTCCCATTTTGCCTCCATCATTGTTGGATAATCGATGGTTTGCAACCTCTCTAACTCCTTCTTCAACCTGTCAAAATGACGTTGTCTTGTCCGGTTCTTCAGCTTGCCCATTCTTTCCAAGTTCAGATACATGGGGTGCAAAGCATAGATAGAGATGCTGCTATAGGGGTAAGAGTCCGTGAATGTGTGCGATTTGGTGGTGTCGTAAATGGGCAGTATCTGTATAATCTTCTGGTGTGTCACTACCGCCCAGTCTACCATTTTCTTCAGGTCGACAAAGTCTCCGGTGCCAAAACTTGAGGTCGAACGCAGAGCAAATACCGGTACTGCCAGTCCGGCTCCTCTCCAGTTCGGGATGTCAAACTTAACCTCACCGGCATCTTGTATCTCTATGTTATCCTCACCGATGTGTAAAGTCTCTATGCATCTGTTTTTCTCTCGCTGTTCCCACGCTACGGCACATCCCTTTTTCTTGTCATACAATACAAACTTGTATTCAATAGAGTGAGCAGGCAGGCTGTCTGCATCAATAGCTATCTGCCATAGGGGTGCCATCCTGTCGTCCATCACCATCGGACTTTGCATATTCCAGTCTGCCAGTGCCGGTGAGTTCCCGGTAACAGCCAATGCATATCCTTCACCTAACTGTGGACAATATGCTTTCAGGATGAGTGTCCGTTTTGAAAGTTTCTGCGCACCGGTTTTCTTCTTTCGTGCCAACAAGCAGTCGGTGAAAGCAGAACTGTAGAGGAAACAGTTTGAACCGGTAGGTCGGTTCCTCCATTTGTCGAAAGTGTGGATGTGCAGATTGTTATCTGCCCGTTTTCCTATAAATCTTGGGAAGAGGTTCCATTCACAAGCCGCCACATTCCCATTTCGGGTGAGGAGGTAATGATACGTTACCTCCTCACTCCTTTCGGTTTCAATTTCAAGTGACCAATGCACTCCATCGCTTGTATGCATAACGGGAGCTTTTGTCGGGTCACCTTCTCCCAATTCGGCAGACAGTCCTGAAACGTGCAGTTCTTCTCCCCATTGGGTTCGATATTCAATGTGAAATGTCAGGGTCATCCGTTATTTCTTCGTTACTCTAAACCAGTCAACGTCCACCCATCCACCGTCATTGGTCACCATGTGCGGACGTGTGCAGAATGTACCCATCTTAGCTCCAATCCACTGTCCCTCTCTTACTCTGAAGGGAGTTCCCAATTTCTTGTATCTCTTTCCATCGGTACTGTAGCTGAATTCACACATCACCACGCGGTCACCTTTGTCGGCAAACGCTTTCTTCTCAGTGGCATCAGTCTTGAAGTTTGCTTTCAGGTAAACAGTGCCGTCAGTCAGGTTTATGCTTTCGTTGACTTTTTCGGTTTTTCCTTTGTCTGCTTTGTAACACTCAACTTGCGACAGTACCAGTCCGTTTGCTGTGTTCTCGAACATCAGTCCGGCATAGTCACGTCCCATCACAACCAAGCCTGTCCGTTCGCCTGTATATTTCTCACTGGGTTTGAATGTCAGTTTCATGGTGGCGGCAAAGTTGAATGCCGGAGTCTTTTGCAGCAACAAGTTTGCCACATCCCACAAGCTCTTGTATTCTTCAACAACCGGATAAGAGTAGAGACGCATATAACCTTTGTCTCCGGCATAGTATGCCCACAGCTCGTTGATGTTGGCATGCCATTGCCACTGTTTCCCCAGTGTCATTCCGTCAAACTCGTCACTCTCTTGCGGAGTCTGTATCGGATAGGTCTTTCCTACATTCGGTTTCTTGTAAGTCAATACCGGTTCGCCACATCCGTCTCCATCTTTGTCAACGCCAATTACGGGCCATCCCTCTTTCCATGTCATAGGCTGCAAGTGCACCAGACGTCCGTAGGCACCTACATCCTGGAAGTGGAAGAACCAATGTTCTCCTGTTGGAGTGTCCACCCAAGCCCCTTGGTGAGGTCCGTTGATAGTCGTATTTCCTTGTGCCAATACCGTTTTGCATTCAAAAGGTCCGTACGGATTATCAGCACGTTCCACCACTTGCCATCCGGTAGCTACACCACCTGCTGGGTGGAACAAATAATATTTCCCGTTCCATTTATGTATCTTTGCACCTTCACAGGTCGGGTGATCTTCGTGTCCGTCAAAAATGATGCGGCTTTGTGTGGTAGCTTCCAACGTTACAGGATCCAGTTCACATACCGCCAATATACTTTTCAGTCCGGCGCGGCTTCCTGCATAAGCATGATAGAGGTAAACTTTACCATTGTCGTCCCACAGCGGACAAGTGTCAATCAATCCTTTTGCCGGCTTTATCAGTTTGGGTGCCGTCCATGTTCCACTTGGGTCTTTTGCTGAAACCATGTATGCTCCCTGGTCAGGGTCTCCCCAGAAGATATAGAATGTTCCATTGTGATGACGGATAGCCGGTGCCCATACCCTGTTACCATGCTCAGGTCTTTCAGGTGTTTCCACCGGTGGCAGTGTATGTGCTACAGCATGTCCGATGATAGTCCAGTTCACCAAATCCTTGCTATGCAAAATAGGCAATCCGGGCAGACAGTTGAAACTCGATGCAGTCATGTAGTAATCTTCACCCACACGGCAAACATCCGGGTCACTATAATCGGCACAGATTATCGGATTGTGATATTTACCGTTTCCTAAGTCGGCAACCCAAACATCCGATACATAGTTTTCAGTAGCCTGTTGGGCAGAGATTGTTCCTGAGGTCATTCCAGTCAGTAACATCAGGAGTGCGAATGATTTTTTGCTCATTTTTGTAGTTTATTAATTAGTGGTTCCTTAAAGTTGTATATTATAAGGTTGCAAAGGTACAAAAAAACTTAAGACCGACAAATAACAACCTAAAAAAAGTCCGCATACAGTTTCCTGCATGCGGACTTCCCTGATAATCTTAATGCCATTTTGTTATCAACTCCTCATCGGAGCGAGTTTCTCCTTCGAAACCATCAACCTCTTTCCATATATCACCGTCAATCAAGTTGATGCTATAGTCGGCAATCCATTTCTGATGACAACGCTGACAAATAGCTTTCCTGGGCAATGATGGGTGGTTGTAAAGGTACTGATGTCCTTTTATCATGCAGATTTCTTGAGGTGTTGCATCATCTGGATAGCCTTTCCATAAGGGTTCTTCTTGCCAATCTTTTGGAAATCCCATCGCAGCCGTGTCCACCATAGGATATTCATCAAGTAGTTCCATAAGTTTAGCTTTGAAGTCATCACCACGTTGCATCGCATCAAGCCAATAGGCAATGCAGCAAAGAATGGCATAAAGTTTATTACCGTCCACATGATATTTTTTAATCCATAGTCCACGCAAACGGATATTCAGCTGGGGCGTGGCATTGAGATAGCCATTCCACAGACGGGCATGATGGGCGCAATGATTACGGAGAGCCGCAAGGCTACGCATCCAACTTTCCAAAACTTCATGTTGAGGCAGGTTAAACTCGCGGGCTACCAACTTCTTGACTTTTTTGTCCGCAAAGTTGTAGTAGAGTTTGGATAGTGTGCCAAATGAAGCTAATTCAAGCGTCTTCCAAGCTGGCGGAAATTCAGGTTTATCATAATTCCGAAAGTGTTCTTTGATAAAATCATCTTTAGAACGGGTTACTTCACGATCAAGGGCATTGAGGTTCTCCAAAAAGCGGTGTTCACTGTTATGGAGAGGCATTTGCATAAACCAGAATGCTCCGTGATTGGTAGAAAAGTGCTGGATAATTTTGGAACGTAAGGCAATTTCTATACGTTGGATGGCAGCAAAGAGCAATTGACGCAAGGCATTATCAAACTCGTAAAGCTCTATGGCATTCTCGAATGTCGCATTAGGTTTAAATTGATGCGTTTCCTTATCTGTCTCCATGGGGCGAAGGTAGGCAGCAAAACGGAAGTAGCTGATTTCACTTAATGTCTTGAATGCAAGTTCTTCATCATTGATGACAAGACCTTGTGATTTAAGTTTTTCTATCTGATTAGCAATACTAAGTGGCTGTTTTGTATAGAGATTCATAATTGTTTGAAAATAAAAGTCCCGCCCTGGTTCGATGTTCTACGGGAAGCGTGGAGTATTCTGTCGTTGCAAAGTTACGTGTTTTATTTGGATTCACAAAAGATTCCAACCAAAATCTGCATAGATTGTTTTAAAAATCTCTAAAGAATTACGTAAGTGTCCAATTTTGACATCCCCCCAGCTGGAGATGCTTCAAGACACCTCTAAAGGAAGAGTTCAAAAGTATTGGGATTGCAATTTTACCGTTTGTTGTTTGCCTTGATACCGATGGTTGCAGGCATGAGGTTCTCATAGTCACAGCGTCCCAGAATTATCCGCTTGAAGAATTCCTTCAGATAATCCAGCACACGGTATCCCTGTT
>JAFUPU010000086.1 GCA_017472635.1 Bacteroidaceae bacterium | reverse complement strand
TTTGGTGCGTTAGTTCAGTTGGTTAGAATACATGCCTGTCACGCATGGGGTCACGGGTTCGAGTCCCGTACGCACCGCAGAAATCATACAAGAAGCCCTGAAGTTTAAGCTTTAGGGCTTTTTTTGTAACAAGTATAAATCTTATGACTCTGAACTGAAACAGACGGTCAGAGAAAAAACACTCTATGCTATGGATATTACAGAAGCCAAATTTGTGATAAGTAATACGCAAGTGAGCAAGTGCCCTGATGGGAATTTGCCTGAATATGCATTTATCGGGCGGTCGAATGTGGGAAAATCGAGTTTGATTAACATGCTGACAAAGCAAAAAAAGTTGGCGATGACCTCTTCGACTCCGGGAAAGACATTGCTGATAAACCATTTCTTGATAAATAAAAGCTGGTATCTGGTGGATTTGCCAGGGTATGGCTATGCCCAGCGAGGGAAAAAGGTGCAGGCACAGATTAGCAAAATCATAGAGGATTATATACTTGAACGTGAGCAGATGACTTGCTTGTTTGTGTTGATTGACAGTCGGCATGAGCCTCAGCAGATAGACCTTGAATTTATTGAATGGTTGGGCGAAAATGGGATTCCGTTTGCGCTGGTGTTTACCAAAGCTGACAAATTGAGTGGGGGAAAATTGCAGGGCAATGTAAATGATTATAAGCAGAAATTGTTGGAGCAGTGGGAGGAACTGCCACCCTGTTTTGTGACTTCATCGGAAAAGAAGATGGGGCGCAAGGAACTGCTTGACTACATTGGGGGAATTAATGAAAGCCTGAAGGCATAATATATATAATAGGTAAGAGAAGAAGCATGCAATTATCGATAATAGTTCCATATTATAATATTAAAGAGAAATTTTTGTTCCGTTGTCTGTCGAATGTGTTCAGCATGAAGATTCGGCGTGACGAGTATGAAGTGATTCTCGTGGATGATGGTTCGAAATATGAACCTACCCGCGTGAAGGATGCTTTTAGCACAAACAAACGTCTTGTGTGGTTGAAGCAACCTCATAGGGGATTGGGGGCTGCACGAAACCTGGGCTTGCGTCATGCACGGGGTGAGTATGTGCTTTTTCTTGATGCCGATGACTATCTCTATCGGCATACGCTTCCTCCTTTGCTTGAACATGCAGTAAAGACCGGGTGTGATATCTTGCGATTTGGATACCGTTATTGTCATTCGATGGAGGAAGAAACAGTTGAACAACCAGCACGTTTGCAGTTTACTTCTCCCATGGATGGAAACAATTATCTGCGTACTCATCATTTGCCCAGTATGGCTTGTGTATATCTGTTTAGATTGTCGATGTGTATGGGGATGAACCTGCAATTTGCTGAAGATGGTTTCATAGAAGATGAGGCTTTTACTGCAATATTGCATTTTAATGCTCGTCGTATTGTTGAAAGTAACTCGATTGTATATGCTTACTATCAAAGACCCGGCTCTATTACTCAAACTTTAACACCCAAGAGGCAGAAGGCACTGATCAGGTATCATTTCAGAGCTATCTGTGAAATCCATGATTATTATAAAGAGCAACGGGGATTGCGGAGACCATTGAAAGGACTTGAACGAAAACTGAATGCATTGACCGTTGATTTTATAAGGCGGATATTGGTGAGAGACAATTGGCGTGAGGAGTGGAAAAACTATGTTGGTCGGTTGAAAGAGATGAAACTTTTCCCATTGCATGGAGTCAATTATACGATGAAGTATCGTGTCTTCAGTATATTGGCAAATTGCTCGTTGGGACGTTTGTTGTTGCGCGAATTGTTGTTGCGTGACATTCATTAAAGATGGGTCAGGAGGTCTTTATCCATCTCTTGCTATAACAGAAACAGTGTATTTTTAATCCGAAGAGAGCAAACGGAAGGTTTTTCAAGCGGGTTCTCCAGTGAGGAGTGGCTGCGAATATCCTGCGTATGTTGGGCTTGTGTGCTTGCAGGCGGTTGTATATGTTACCGATAAGTTCGGTATGTTGCAGCTCTTTATCGGAGGAGGTGGAATGGCGGAGCAGGTCGATAAGCAGGTTGGTTACTTGCAACAAATAGCGGTCGAGGTGTGATTGGGGTATCTCTTTATAAGGTTGGCTGTAGATTTCATCTATAACCCACAGGTGGTGGTGGAGGGCATCATATAATCCGCGATAGGCTGTGGTGACTGTGATGGAATGTTGGCGTTGACGATAAAAATACCGTTCATCGGGTGTTGTGTCACCACAAAAGATGACTCCCTTACTCTTTTTCATC
The DNA here is from genome assembly GCA_017472635.1 of Bacteroidaceae bacterium. GTDB lineage: Bacteria > Bacteroidota > Bacteroidia > Bacteroidales > Bacteroidaceae > Phocaeicola_A. The sequence goes on along the minus strand of JAFUPU010000086.1, from coordinate 23,566 downwards.
AGTCGTGGAATGGTGTATATATCCTCAAACAGGTGACCTTCAGGGAAGCGTAGATTGTTGAATAGATATCGCCTGTATACTTTGTTCCAGGCATAGGTATGTGCCAATCCGTTTTGTGCTACCCAGGTTGTCCAAGATTGGGGGTAGGGTGAAACTATCTCGTTTTTTTGCAGATTACCATATAGATAACCTGCCGGAATGTTATAGTGAACTTCGACCGGAAGTTCGGCTATATCTATTTCGCCTTCTTTGTAAGGTTCCAATAGGCTTATAGCCCGTTGGAAAAAGTATTTTCCTATATGATCGTCGCTATCAACAAATGCTATGAATTCACCTTTTGCCACATCTATTCCGGTATTTCTTGCAGCACTGAGACCTCCATTGGATTTACGATGAATCACCCGTATACGTGAATCTTGCTTGGCATATTGGTCGCAAATTGTGCCGCAATCATCGGGAGAATAGTCGTTGACCAATATTAATTCGAAATCGCGGAATGTTTGTGCCAAAATGGAATCTACGCAGTCATGCAAATAAGGCTTAACTTTGTAAACTGGAACGATAATACTTAACTTTATCACCTTTTTTTTACCTTTCTTCGTTGAAAAACTCTGCAAAGATAAGGAAAATAGTGAAGAAAGCACTACCTTTGCCCGACTTTGTAGGAACGTATATGCAGAAAAAGGAGCAAAAGGAGCAAACAGAAAGCTATGAACATGTGATAAAATACACTGGACTCTTTGGCGGAGTGCAGGGCATCAATTTGCTGGCATCGGTGTTGCGCAGCAAATTAGTGGCTGTACTTTTGGGCTCTTCGGGAATGGGGCTGATATCGATGTACAATACTGCTGCCACTTTTCTGGGAAATGCTACAAGTTTTGGCATCTCGTTCAGTGCTGTGCGCAACATAGCAGAGTTGTGTGAAGCGGGTGACCGGAAGGCTTTGGAGGATTTTATCTGTGTAGTGCGTACATGGAGTGTGGCTACCGCTCTGTTGGGATTCTTGGTTTGTATCCTCTGTTCGCCTTTGCTTAGTTTGTCATATTATGACACAACTGCGCATTGGACCTCTTTTCTCTTTTTAGCTCCCTTGGTGGGATTGATAGGTCTGTATGGCGGTGAAATGGCTATACTGAAAGGAGGAAGGCAACTTCGTCAAGTGGCGGTGCAGTCGATTATAAACTCCTTGTTCACGCTGCTTATCTCTATACCTCTTTATTATATATGGGGAGAATCGGCTATTTGGGCTTCGTTGTTGCTGGTGGCTGTTGCCAACTTGCTGACGATTCTCTATTTTTCATGTCGTTTTTGTCCTTTTCGCTTCTCTTTATTTTCTCGTCATTGCTATGTCAAAGGGTGGGAGATGGTGCGTTTGGGCATTGCTTTCCTTATTGCTGGTATATTAGGATCGGGGGTTGAATTTCTGGTACGTGCTTTCATGGTTCGTATCGGCTCGGAGGCTGATGTGGGTTTTTATAATGCCGGAGATGTGCTTGTCTATACGTACGGTTCGATGGTGTTTTTAGCTATGGAGACCGAATATTATCCTCGTCTTTCGGCTGTTATCCATAATATCAAGCGCTCAAACGAGGTTGTGAATCGGCAGATTGAGGCTTCAGTCTTGCTGGTTGCTCCGTTGTTGGTGTTGTTTCTTGTTTTACTTCCGGTTTTGTTGCCTTTGTTATATACTGATAGCTTTATGCCGGTTGTCGGGATGGCGCAATGTGCTGTGTTCAGCATGTATATGCGAGCCATTGCTTTGCCTATATCTTACATGGTTTTGGTCAAGGGACGTTCGGGTATATATTTATTAGCTGAGGGACTTTACAATTTGTTGGCATTGGTTTTGATCGTATTAGGGTATCAGTTCTATGGATTGTGGGGGACTGGAGTCGCTTTATCGTTGGCTTCGACATTCGATTTCCTTATAGTTTTCACTATTTGTGCTCATTATTATAAGTTCCGTCTGCATAAGTTGGTTTGGGTGGTTTTAGGAGTGCAGTTGCCATTTGGCATTGCTACATTTGCGGTTACTCAGTTTAGCAATGGTCTTCTTTATTGGATACTTGGGGCTCTTTGTTTTTTAGGTTCGATGGTTGTTTCGGTATACATACTTTATAAAAAGACAGAAGTTTTACAGAAGTTGTGGTTGAAAATAAAGCCTCGTATCTTTTGGAGAGAGAAATAACTGAATAATTGGATTTTTTGCACTATCTTTGCCGCTTAAAATAGTAAAGAAGTAAATCGATGAAAGAATTTTTTCGCATATTGGGACGTTTTATTCCTCCCTATAAGAAATATTTGTTCCTGACTGTGTTTTTCAACATTTTGTCAGCGGTGCTCAACATTTTCTCGTTTATGTTCATTGTTCCTATCTTACAGATATTGTTTGAGATGGACAAGACTGTATACGAATTGGTTGCTTGGGATAGTCCCAATATGGAGTTGAAAGATATTGCCATAAACAATTTCTATTACTATGTATCAGTGATGATTGAAGAACAGGGAGCCAGCACGACACTGCTTGTATTGGGAATCTTTCTGGCGGTGATGACGATGTTCAAGACAGGGGCTTATTTCTTGTCGTCGGCAACAATCATTCCTATCCGTACGGGAGTTGTACGTGATATAAGGGTGCAACTTTATAAGAAGATTGTAAGTTTGCCACTCTCTTTCTTCAGTGAAGAACGCAAGGGTGACATCATTGCCCGTATGAGTGGTGATGTGCAAGAGATTGAAAACTCAATCATGAGTTCGTTAGATATGTTGTTTAAGAATCCCATTCTGATAATAGCCTATTTTGCAACATTGCTTGCCATCAGTTGGCAACTTACCCTCTTTACCTTGGTGGTTTTGCCCATTATGGGATGGTTTATGGGTTTTGTCGGGAAACAACTGAAGCGTAAGTCTTTGATTGCTCAGGGGCTTTGGAGTGATTTGATGAGTCAAGTGGAAGAGACATTGGGTGGTTTGCGCATTATCAAGGCTTTTAATGCTGAAGAAAAAATGCAGCAACGCTTTGTCAATGCCAATAATAACTATCGTAACAATATCAACCGTGTAAACATCCGTCAACAATTGGCTCATCCGATGAGTGAGTTTTTGGGTACAATACTTATTGTGATTGTCTTATGGTTTGGAGGTACATTGATTCTGAACAATAATACCATGATGGATGCGCCTTCGTTTATTTATTACCTGGTTATCTTGTATAGCCTGGTCAATCCGTTGAAAGAATTTTCAAAGGCTTCCTATAATATTCCTAAAGGGTTGGCTTCTATGGAGCGTGTAGATAAGATACTGATGGCAGAAAACAGACTGACAGAACCGGATAATCCGGTTGCTATCACTGACCTTACTGATAAAATTGAATATCGCAATGTTTCGTTCCGTTATGATAATAAATGGGTATTGAGAAACATCAATCTGACAATAGAAAAAGGAAAAACGATAGCTTTGGTCGGGCAATCAGGTTCTGGAAAATCTACGCTCGTAGATTTGTTGCCTCGCTTCTATGATGTGCAGGAGGGTGAAGTGTGTATTGATGGAGTAAATATTAAAAATGCAACATTGAAGGGATTGCGTAGCATTATGGGGAATGTCAATCAGGAGGCGATTCTCTTCAATGATACATTCTATAACAATATTACTTTTGGTGTAAAGAATGCCACTATGGAACAAGTAATTGAAGCAGCCAAGATAGCTAATGCACATGAGTTCATAATGGCAAGCGAGCAAGGATACGACACGGTGATTGGTGATAGAGGAGGGAAGCTCTCGGGAGGACAGCGTCAGCGCATTAGCATAGCGCGTGCTATTTTGAAGAATCCACCGATTTTGATTTTAGATGAAGCAACCTCTGCACTTGATACGGAGTCAGAACGTATGGTGCAAGAGGCGCTTGAGCGTTTAATGAAAAGTCGTACGACTATAGCGATTGCTCACCGGCTCAGTACGATTCGGAATGCAGATGAAATATGTGTGTTGCATGAAGGACAGATAGTGGAACGTGGAAAGCATGAAGAATTGTTGGCTTTAAATGGATATTACAAAAAACTGTGTGATATGCAACAGGTATAAATGAATATATCTCCAGTAATAGATGATAGGGGCACGAATTAGCGGATGTATGCCGGCTGATTCGTGCCCAATTTTTTTTAGAGAGTGCATAGTCTATGTTTTATTTGCATAGGCTGTGCACAATACTTGTGTGGTAGATGATTATTTTGAGATTTCTACAATTTGCGTAGGAGCTTGTTCGCGGTTTCGGCGTTTAACTTGTGCTACTACTTTGGCGGCAAGTTCGTTGAATGCTTGTCCGGTAATGGTATTTTCATCAAGTGCTACAGGCATACCATTGTCACCTCCTTCACAGATACTTTGTACAATAGGGATTTGTCCGAGTAAAGGTACATTCATCTCTTCTGCCAATTTCTTTGCTCCTTCTTTCCCAAACAGATAATAGCGGTTTTGAGGAAGTTCTGCAGGAGTGAACCAAGCCATATTTTCAACCAGTCCCAATATGGGTACGTTCACCTTATCATTGGTAAACATGTTTATACCCTTTCGTGCATCAGCCAATGCAACCTCTTGAGGTGTGCTGACAACAATGGCTCCGGTAACAGCCAGATTCTGTACGATTGTCAAGTGAATGTCACTGGTTCCGGGAGGAAGATCTATCAAGAAATAGTCCAACTCACCCCAGTTGGCATCTCCTATCAGTTGTTTCAATGCATTGCTTGCCATTCCGCCACGCCAGAGTGTTGCTTGCTCGGGGTCTACAAAAAGGCCGATAGAGAGTAACTTCAAACCATATTTTTCGATAGGGATAATCAAGTCACGTCCGTCTATCGTTTCTGCATAAGGACGGGCATCTTCTACTTGGAACATTTTGGGCATGCTTGGTCCGAAGATATCGGCATCAAGCAATCCTACTTTATATCCCATCTTAGCCAATGCTACAGCCAGATTGGCTGATACGGTAGATTTACCTACGCCTCCTTTGCCCGATGAGACAGCAATTACATTTTTCACCTCAGGTAACAACTTTCCAGGTTCGGGACGTGCTTGTTGGATGGTTTTGACACTGATGTTGCCCACTATCTCCACTTCTTTACTTACATAAGTCAAGATGGCTGTTTCGGCTGCTTTAATGATAGATTTCAAGAAAGGGTCGGTGGGTTTCTCGAAAATCAAAGAAAAAGAAACCTTCATCCCCTCTATACGGATGTTGTCTTCGACCATGCCTGCCTCTACAATGTTTTTTCCGGTTCCTGGATAGCGTACTGTTGTAAGTGCATCCAGTATCAGTTTAGGATAAATAGTCATGCTATATATTTTTTGTGAGGACATTTCTCTTGTTACGGTTCATGTCCGGTTATTAATAAACAGGTTTTTGTGACCTGTCGTTTGTTTCTTCACTATTTTGCAAGCAAAGATAGTGCAAAGTTCTTTTATACGAAAATAAACCATCCAATTTATTTTGTGTTTTCTACTATTTGCATTACTTTTGCTTTTGAAATTTCTAAATATATAATAAGAATAGATAATGGATAAATTCAGCGAACTGATTAAGACACGCCGTAGTATGCGTAAGTTTACAGAAGAAGAACTCACCCAAGAGCAGGTTGAATTGTTGTTGCGGGCAGCTTTGATGGCTCCTTCGTCAAAACGGAGCAACCCGTGGCAATTTATTGTAGTCGATGATAAAGAGACATTGGAAAAACTTGCCCAATGCAAGGAGGCTGGTGCCGGGCTTATTGCTGGTGCTCCGTTGGCTATTGTGGTCTTGGCAGATCCGGCTGTGAGTGATGTGTGGATTGAAGATGCCTCGGTTGCAACGTTGATGATACAGTTGCAAGCAGAAGATTTGGGGCTGGGCAGTTGCTGGGTGCAAGTACGCGAACGTTTTACAGCCGATGGAATTTCTGCAGGTGAGGTCGTACGAGAATTGTTGGATATCCCATTGCAGATGCAGGTGCTCTCAATCGTGGCGGTAGGACATAAGGGGATGGAGCGTAAACCTTTTGATGAAGAACACCTTCAATGGGAAAAGGTACATATCAATAAATTTGGCGGTCAATGAGGATAGCTTTGATTGGAGCCGGAAATTTGGCTACCAACCTTGGGGCTGCATTGCTCGAAGCTGGTGAACAGGTTTGTCAGGTATATAGTCGTACATTGCAGTCGGCTGAAAGGTTGGCTGACACATTGGGATGTGAAGCTACCGATCGGATTGAACAAATTGTTACGGATGCCACACTCTATATCGTAGCATTGAAAGATGCAGTATTGCCATCTTTGTTGCCTTTGTTGGTGAAGGGAAGGGAAAAAGCTGTGTGGGTTCACACGGCAGGAAGTATTCCTTTGGATATTTGGAAAGAGACTTCAGCTGTACAGTATGGAGTTTTTTATCCTATGCAGACTTTCAGCAAGATGCGTCGGGTGAAGTTTTGTCACATTCCCGTGTTTCTCGAAGCGTCAGATGCAGCGTTACTAGAACGGTTGAAGAAAATGGCAGCATGTCTTTCTGACAGCGTTTACGTAGCCGACTCAGAGCAACGGAGGTTTTTGCATCTTTCGGCTGTTTTTGCTTGCAACTTCACCAACGCCCTGTATGGGATGTCTGAACATTTGCTTAAGCAACATGGAATACCTTTTGAGGTAATGCTTCCATTGATAGATGAAACAGCACAAAAGGTTCACTTTTTGTCACCGGTAGAAGCACAGACAGGACCGGCTATCCGTTATGACCGTAATGTAATGGACAAACAGTTGGCACTATTGGAAGATGAGCCTGATCTGCGTCAGGTCTATGAGTTGCTGAGTGATTATATCCATAAAACCTCAGCTATCGGTGGTTGAAATCGTTGCAACGGTGCATATATATGTAAATCTTCAATAGAATGTAGAGAGAAAATGATTAATTATGATTTGACCAAGATACGCGCCTTGGTTTTTGATGTGGATGGGGTGTTGAGTGCATCTACAATCCCGATGAATACTGAAGGAACTCCGGTGCGTACGATTAATATTAAAGATGGATATGCCCTCCAGTTGGCGGTAAAGATGGGGTTGATAGTGGCTATTATCACAGGAGGACGCTGTGAGTCAGTGCGTCGGCGTTATGAGGGATTGGGCATCAAGGATGTCTATCTTTGTGCTTCGTTGAAGACGCGTGAATATGCGCATTTGGCAGAGAAATACGATTTAGCTCCAGAAGAGGTTTTATACATGGGAGATGATATTCCCGACTATGAAGTGATGCAACTATGCGGACTACCTTGTTGTCCGGCAGATGCAGCACCTGAAATTCGTCAAATATCAAAATACATTTCACATCATAAAGGCGGTGAAGGTTGTGGTCGCGATGTAATAGAGCAGGTCTTGAAAGCACAAGGAAAATGGATGGCTCATCGTGAAGCTTTCGGGTGGTGATTGATTCAGCCTTTTTAATGTTAATTCTATTGATTAAAGAAAGAAAAACATGTTAGACAATCTTTTTAAATACCATATTATATTGGCTTCCAACTCTCCGCGTCGCAAAGAGTTGTTAGCGGGTTTGGGACTCCCGTATGAAGTGCGTGTCTTGGCAGACATCGATGAATCTTATCCGGCTACGTTGTGCGGTGAAGACATTCCACTCTATATATCTAAGAAAAAGGCAGAGGCTTATATCGAAACGTTGCAGCCCGACGACTTGATTGTTACGGCAGATACTATCGTCTGGTTAGATGGACAAGTATTGGGAAAGCCGGCAGATGAGGCTGAAGCACGTGCGATGTTGCATGCTCTTTCAGGAAAAACTCATCAGGTCATTACGGGGGTAACTTTGGCTACAGCTGAACGGACGAAAAGTTTTGCATCAGTTTCTGAAGTTACATTTGCCCCTCTTACCGATGCTGAAATTGATTATTATATCGCTCATTACCATCCGCTGGACAAGGCCGGAAGTTATGGTATTCAAGAGTGGATAGGGTTTATAGGGGTAGAACGCATAGAAGGTTCGTATTTCAATGTGATGGGACTTCCTGTACAGCGCCTTTATCGCGAATTGAAGAATTGGTAATTAGTGAAGAATCTTTTTAAAACAACAATTATGAAAAAAGTGTTTTTACCAGTCTTGTTGATTGGAATATTTTCTTTCTCTGCATTCTCACAAACAGTGACGGAGACTAAATATGGGGTGAAGGTGGATGGTGGTACAGCGGGAATGCCGACAACCGAAGTTATTGTTTTTACCTCCAGTATCATTCGTGTAGTCAAATATGCCGATGGGTTACAGCAGATGCCTGAGAAGAAAAGCTATTCGGTGATACTTGAGCCAACCAATGCTTCTTTTACCGTGAAGGAGGTAGGTCCTGTAGTGACAGTAAACACTGCCCAGATGACGGCAACCATTGACAAGCATACGGGGACTGTATGTTTCTCAAAAAGGGATACAATGTTGTTACAAGAGACGAAAATCAAGCAGGTTTCCCTTATTTCCGAAGGGGTGGATAAAGGTAAATATCGCATCTGCCAACAATTCCGTCTTGAACCGGATGAGGTCATTTATGGGTTAGGGCAGCGTCGCAGTCCTAAATTGAACCAACGTGGTGAGGCTGTGGATATCTGGAATACGAATGCCAATATTACCATTCCTTATATCGCCTCGGAAAAGGGGTATGGACTTTATTGGGATAATGCCGGACGCTCACGCTTTGAGGAAAAGGATGATTGTTTCCTCTTCTCTTCGCAAGTGGCGCAGGGCATAGACTATTATTTTATGTATGGAGGTGGTTCGCAAGATGCCGTGATTGCTTCCATTCGTCAACTTACAGGTCAGGCAACTATGTTCCCTTTGTGGACAATGGGATTCTGGCAATGTCGCGAACGATACAAGACGAGCGACGAATTGTGTGAAGTGCTTGACAAGTATCGCGAATTGCAAATACCTCTCGATGGAATTGTGCAAGATTGGCAGTATTGGGGATGTGACAGCAACTGGAATGCAATGAAGTTCCAGAATCCCTATTATATTAATAAGGTAGGGGATGAAAAATGGGAGAAATATCTGCCTGACGACCTTAAACCACTAGCCAAAGAGTATGTAGAAAAAGGATTGGAGCCTCGTATAAAGAGTCCGCAAGAGATGGTCGATTATGTACATAGTCGTAATGCTCATCTGATGATTTCCATTTGGGCAAACTTTGGTCCGTGGACAGAACAATATCGTGAATTGGACAAGATAGGTGCTCTCTATCCTTTTGAAACTTGGCCAAAGAAGAAAGGTGTGAAGCCTTACGACCCGTTCAATCCCAAGGCACGGGCACTCTATTGGAAGTATCTGAAGAACCTGTATGGTATGGACATCGACGCTTGGTGGACCGATTCGACAGAACCCGACCATTTTGAAAAACCGGGAGATGATGACTACATGACTTATGATGGCTCGTGGCGAAGTGTAAAGAATGCATTTCCTTTGATGACCAACAAGGGAATTTATGAAAATTTACGCAAGCAGAAGAAAAATCAGAAACGCGCATTCCAAATGACTCGGAGCAGTTCGTTTGGAATACAACGTTATGGAACGTTCAGTTGGAGTGGGGATATACGCAGCAATTGGGAAACCATGAAAAATCAGATTCCTTCCGGGTTGAACTATGTTATCTGCGGAATCCCGTTCTGGAATACCGACCTCGGTGGATTCTTTGGAGGTGATCTTCGAAACAATCCGCGCAATCCCTATGCACAAGAGTTGCAGTGTCGGTGGATGCAATGGGGATGCTTCATGCCTTTGATGCGTAACCATCGTTCGGGACCTATGCTGAATGAACTCTACCATTATGGAAAACCTGGAGAATGGGCTTTCGACGTACAGAAACACTATGTAGAACTCCGCTATCGCCTCTTGCCTTATATCTATAGTGCAATGGGAGATGTGGTGCAGCGTAGTGGTTCGATGATGCGACCATTGGTGTTTGATTTTGCAAGCGACAAGAAAGCCATCAGTCTAACCGATGAATACCTGTTCGGACACTCTTTATTGGTAAAACCTGTAACCGACCCCCTCTATACTTACAAAATGGAACGCAACTTCGGGTATGCTATCTATCCTCAAATTGAAAAGGCGGCAGCTCCGGTGGATGTCTATTTGCCTGCTGGTGCTCGTTGGTACGATTTCTGGACGAACGAGGTGTATGAAGGTGGACGCTCTATCAAGCGCTTGGCACCTATCAATATCATTCCGGTATATGTCAAAGCCGGTTCTATTATTCCTTTCGGTCCGGCTGTCCAGTATACGGCAGAAAAGCCATGGGATAATCTTGAAATCCGTGTATATCCGGGTGCTGATGCCGATTTTATACTTTATGAAGACGAAGGGGACGGCTACAACTATGAAAAGGGTGCATTCTCTGAAATTTGTTTCCATTGGGACGATGCTTCACGCACCCTTACTCTGTCTGACCGGAAAGGCAAGTTTGAAGGCATGTTGGCAAAACGTTCTTTCCGCATCCTGGTTGTAGATAAAGACTCACCGGCTGGAGACGTAGAACCTCAACAATTCACAACTATGGTCACATACGACGGAAAGGCACAGAGTCTGCAATTCTGATTAATATAAGATATCACACTTTCCGACCTGGAGAAAGCGGTCATGCAAGCCTGTCTTCTCCGGGTCTCTTTATATTCAAAAAGCGGGAATAAGTTTGGAGTTTCATTTGTTTTCATTATATTTGCACCGCAAAAGGCTTGTGCCTGCAGATTTGTATTCATAGAGGAGAAAACTTGCGTTTTCTTTTTTCAGCTTTATCATCCTCGATTTTAATGCTTGATAAAATGAAAATAAACCCTGATTGTATGCTTCGCTCCATTGCCGGAGAGACGATAGTTGTGAACCAAGGAAGTTCACACACCGATATGACACGTATCATTTCACTCAATGTCACAGCCCGTTTGATGTGGGAAAAACTGGAAGGCAGTGAATTTACGCTTGCCGATGCAGCCGCATTGCTTGTCAGTCACTATGGCATTGCTGAAGAACAAGCGTTGGTTGATGCCGGTCATTGGATTGAACGGTTAAAAGGTTGCGGGGCTATCATAGGAGAATGAAAACTGTCACCCATGTCAAATCAGATAAATAAAAGGTCTGCCTGATGAAGCAACAGATTGACCCTCGTTTGCAGTCGCGTCCGGTAAGGATGCTCTTTGCTTTGTTGAAAAAATCATTGAGTGGAGGTACGCTTCCTGAAGAGATATTTCTCCATGTCGACGAGTCAGCGTGGAAAACCTGCTATCGGTTGGCAATTTCTCAGGGAGTCATGGCATTGGCGTGGGATGGAGTGTTGGCTCTTCCCGTAGAGTCAATGCCGCCACGAACGGTAAAGTTACAATGGGCGTTGGCTGTAGAGGCTTATGAAAAACGCTATGCAACCTATTGCCGTACTGTAGGTGAACTCACAGAACTTCTACGTCCCCGTGGTATCGGACTTATGCAACTCAAAGGGGTAGGCTTTTCTGCCTGTTATCCGGTCCCTTCGCATCGCGAGGGGGGAGACATAGATGTATATTTTTATGCACTCGACTCCACTTCTATGACCGATGAAGAGGCGCGTAACCAAGCCGAACTGTTGATGGAACAGCAGGGCATACACATAGAACGCAACCACTCTGAAAAGCATAATGAATTCTGCTATAACGGGATTCTTATCGAAAGCCACAAAACCTTCCTCAACGTATATAATACCCCCGAGGCACTGCCCATGGAGGAGTATTTGCGTGTCCACCGTTCCCCGACGACTGTCAGCCTGTTGGGAGGTGAATGTTACATAGCTGTACCCACTCCGTGTTTTAATGCCGTATTCATCGGGTTCCATGCAGCCCAACACTATGTGCACGGACTCTCTCTGCATCACTTGTGCGATTGGGCTTGTATGTTGCGTAGCGGAGCTTTGTCGCTTTTGCCCAAAGATTTGATGGACCACAAGGTGATGCGATTCTTATATGCTTTCACCGCATTGGCGAATCGTTGGTTGGGGACTCCCGATGTGGTTGACTGCGACGAAAACTTCGCCACTGCCATACTGAGTGAGATGCTCTTTCCTGCATTTTCAACCGAAAGGGGTGAAGCATTGCAAGGAAATCCTTGGCGCACATTCCTTTATAAGGCAAAACGCTTTGTACATCGCCATCATAAGCTTAACAGCGTTTTCACCATCAGTCTGAAGACCCGTATGCGCGAAGTTTATAAGAACAATGCAAAAAATCCTGCACGCCTTTTCCGGATGACGGGGAAATAATATTCAGTACGCATACATTATGAACCTGTTGAAACGTACATATCGCCTGTTGCTTCCCGCTGAACGTAAAGGAGGGGTACATGTGGCAGGAGCTGTATTCCTCACCGCCTTGCTCAATTTTGCAGGGATAGCCTCGTTGTTGCCGGTTCTCTATCTGTTACTGGAGCGGCATGGCAATCGTATGACTGTTTTTCTGTTTTGTCTGCTTGCTTTGGCGGTAGTGTTGCTCAAAAGTTTTCTTTCCAATTACTTGATGAAGGTGCAACACCGTTTCTTGCTTGCCCTCTACAAGCGTCTCAGTCTGACGCTCTATACCTCTTATTACCATCGTGGACTGCTCTTTATCCGCGAGCGTGGAGCCAACCGCCTTTCGTTTGAGGTGAACAATGTCTGTTTCAATTTCACCCAAGGCATTCTGATGCCTCTGTTACACATGGCAGCCGATGGGATGTTGCTTTTGTTGGTGACGGTGGCTTTTCTTATTTACGATGCCGGTACCATGCTGTTGCTCTATGCTTCGTTCATCCCTTTTGTGGTGGCATACCAGCTGGTGGTGAAAAAGCGTATCGGGCAGTATGGACGTGAAGAGCAAGAGGCTAAACGTGGACAGGCACGAGTGGTAGGCGACACCTTCCGTGGGTATGCCGAAGCTGAAGTCTATGGAGCATTTCCGCGTCTGTGGAGACAATTTGAAGAGGGGGCTGACGAAGTGGCACACAACCGGATGCAGATGATGCAGATACAACGGTTGCCTATGGTGCTTTCAGAATTGTCGGTAGTCATAGGACTGGCACTGCTTGCTTTCACCGGTGGGGGAGACATCAGTCTGTTGGTCGGAGCCTTTGCCTTGGTTGCGTTGAGGCTGTTGCCCGCGTTGCGCAGTCTGCTCACCGGATGGACACAGGTTCAGCATGCAGCTCATTGCCTCGACATCATCGAAGAGGGAATGGAGGTGGTGCAGAAACCTGCTCAAAGAAGTGATGTCTCAACCTTCTCTTTTGAACGGGAGATAAGTTTCACCGACCTGACTTTTGCTTACGAAGAGGGGATGAACGTTATAGAGTCGCTCAATGCCACAATCCGTAAGGGAGAGATGGTGGGCATCAGCGGGCAGAGTGGGGTAGGCAAGAGCACTCTTTTCAACTTGTTGATGGGATTCCTCACTCCCTCTTGTGGAAAAGTGGCAGTCGACGGACAACCACTGACTGAAGATAACCGCCGTGCATGGATGCAACGGATAGCTTATGTCTCACAAGAGGTCTTTATCTTCGACAATACGTTGGCAGGAAACATTGCACCGGGTGAAGAGTTCGTTGACCGGCAGCGGGTAGAGAACATTTTGCGGCAAGTGGCATTGGATGCCTGGGTATCTACACTGCCCTTGGGTATGGATACCCCGATGAACGAGAGCGGGACACGCCTCTCAGGCGGGCAGAAACAACGTATCGGGTTGGCAAGGGCACTCTACAAGCAGGCAGATGTGTTGCTGCTCGACGAGGCAACCTCGGCGCTCGACCGTGAGACCGAACAAGAAATCAATGATACGATTCAGCGTCTGCGGGCGCAAAACAGCAGACTGACGATACTCTACATCGCTCATCACGAGAGTGCTTTAGACCTGTGTGATAGAGTCATCAGGATAGACGAACCGACCGGTAGGGGCGGTTTGACGGAAAAATGAAGCGTATTCCTTGTTGTAGAAAAGGTAGAATAAAGAGAGAAAATAGAGAATAATGGAGAGATATTATCAGATAGGGGGAAAAAGAGTGGCAGTCGTGGGAGACAGTTTGTGTACTACCTTGGATGCCATGCCGTGTATGAATCCCTTTCACGTAGAAGAATCTTCGACAGACTCGTTCTGTCAATTTGTCGAGACGGAAGAGGAGACTCCGGCACTTGAAAAGACAATTTATCAGTTGACTGACCTCGATACCACATTCCTTTTCGGCAAGACAGCCGATGGATATTGCCTGCAGCAGTTGATGGACGATGGGCAACGCTTGGAGTTATGGAGTCATAGCGACAGTCATCGGCTGAAGATACGCGGTGATTGGGAACACCGTATGACCCGCTATGCGCTGTGGTTAGGCTATGGCATGCAAGGGTTGCACGATGGCAGGCTGATGCCGCATGGAAGCTGCATCGTTTGTCACGGCGAGGCAATACTCTTTTTGGGTGAAAGTGGAACAGGAAAGAGTACTCATACCCGCCTTTGGGGCGAACATATTGCCGGTGCCCGCTTGCTCAACGACGACGGACCTGTCATCCGGGTGGAAGACGATGGCTCCGTATGGATATATGGCAGCCCGTGGAGTGGAAAGACTCCTTGCTATCGTGCCGAACGTTATCCCTTGAAAGCCTGTGTGCGTCTTTCGCAAGCCCCTTATAATCAGATGACCAAGCTGCCGGTGTTACATGCCTATGCCGCCCTGCATCCTTCGTTCCCGCCGGCTTTTGCCTACGACCGCTATTTATACGACCTTCAGAGCAACCTCATCGGTAAGGTCCTTTCGGCTGTTCCCTGCTACCATTTGGCTTGTCTGCCCGATGCAGATGCCGCCCGTTTGTCCTACCACACCTTGTTTGGATGATTTATGGAGAAAAAGCAGATTGCCAATGAACTGTTTTTCACTTGGGTGGAGGAAGAGATTGCACAGGGACGTCAGGTGCGTATCCGTCTTGTCGGCATCTCCATGCGTCCCTTTCTGCGTAATGGAGTGAGCGAGGTCGTATTGGTACCTTGTCATCCCGATGAGTTACAGTTGCTCGATGTCGTACTCTTCCGTTATCAAGGTAGGCATGTACTTCACCGCATTGTTCAGGTCACATCCGATGGTTACCTCTTGCAAGGCGATGGAGTGTGGGCATCACACGAACGGTGTACGGCTGCCGACATTGTGGGACGGGTAGCGTACGTATGCCGTACTCCCCGTAAATGTCTCTCCGTTACTTCACTCTCATGGCGTCTCTATAGTCGGGTGTGGCATCTGCTGCGCCCTGTACGCCGTTGGTTGTTGCGCTTGTATGCACTAATTGATTGATTTTTAGTTTTCTATAGTACTGTTCTTGGAACAAAGCAACCCCTCTACAAAACAAACTCCGCTCGCGAGCCAACTAAACATGGCAGACGAGCGGAGTTTGTTGTGTAGGAGTAAGGATAAAATACTGGTCTATCTTTTAAAAAACAATGCTTATTATGATAAAAAACGTATAAAATAGTCGTTGTTTTAAAAAAAATATATACCTTTGCCGCATCCTTACGCCGATAAATCCTGCTTTTGCGAGGGTAATAGGGTAGGGAAGAGATAAAAAAAAGAATAGACGTTTACTCGACGTTTTGTTCCGTACACTCTTGAAATCTGGCAGTTTTACGAGGTTACCATCAGCGGAAAAAACATAAGGTAAATGTGTGGGCGGTGTATACATCCTCCGGTGTCTGCTTCCTGGTTGGGGGCTTGTCACAAGTGGAGGTTGTATATGTTCCGCTTGCATATTGTGGCTTTTTGTTGTTCCTCTTGTTTCTGTTCGATTTCTTGTTGTGGCTGTGTCAATTTGGGAACGGTCACCTACGAGAGTGTTACCCTTATCCAGAAACAGCGGTATTTGCCGACAAAACAGGCAAGTATCTTTACGATAATGGCACCGTCACCCTTTCAGCGCGACTCACCGCACAGACAGGTAGATTGCGTTGGAAGGGAAGCCTTTACAAAATTTTACTTTTACGGGATTGACTTGTTATACAAAGTACGACTTCTTAACCAATACCCTATCATTAGTTTCTTTATTCACTCTCTCGTTTCACCCGTATTTGTTTGTCTTACAGTTTCTTGAGGGTGAAAGGAGACTGTTCGCGATGCTTTCACTGTAGCGACAGTCGACAGCTGAAAAATATGAATCTGTGTTCATCCGTCGTATCCGTTTCATTGCTGTCTGCAGACAGCAGACAGTGATCCATTAGAGAAGTGTGCGGGTTGAAAGTGTTGACAATTGGCAATGAAAGGTTGAAAGCGGTGAAAGCGAAATGAAAGCACCTCCTTTCACCTGTACCGGATTGTGTTACAGTCTGATATGGGTGAAATGAAACGAGCGGAATGAGGTGGTGTGAAAACAAGTATAGGAGGTGGAATGAGACTATCAATTTTGTAGCAACGGATATAACAAATGTCTCATTCCACCTCTATCAGGCATGAAATGAGATATTTACGGAATGACCTTACCGCAAGGCTGATTGGTTGCTTGATTTTCTCAATTATATCCTCGATATCTCCAAAAATCTCCTGGATATATTCTCATCTGTTGCAGGACTCACGCTGCTGAGTCCTGCAACAGATGAACATGAGTCCTGCAACAGAACGGGTCAAGTCCTGCCACTTTTCTTACTTTATATACACTTTTTCACATATCGTATCGCTAAGTCAGATTTCTATCCCATCATTTTCTCCGCTGACCCCTTTTTCAGGTAGCGGGCTGTATTGCCGGTCGCAGCGGGCTGGGATTGCGGATGCAGCCCGCTGTGCCCCTTCACGCAGGCGGCTGCATTTTATGATACAAAAAAAGGCAGTGGGAATATAAAATCTTTGTTTTTTTTCTTTTATATCAATTAAATTGCTTATCTTTGCCGCATCTCCACGCCGATGAGTCCTGTCTGACAGGACGGTTTTGGGTGGGGATGACATATATATAGGAAAGGCGTTTACTTGGACGCTTTGTTTTTGACTCTTGAAATCTGGCAGTTTCAATCCCATCAAAAGCAAAGCAACGGTGAATGTCCATGGGGTATGTCATACAAGACATTCTCTATTAGCACCTGTATTTATATACGGGTGCTTTCGAGATGTAATCGGCATATCGGCGTGGGGTTCAGGCGTTGCTCGTTTCGATGGGAGGGCATGCCAGAGCCTCAGGAGTGGGACGAGCAACAAGCACAGACACCCACGCTTCTTTTTATATCTGTGTGAAAGAGAAACTACTAACATCATTTAAAACTTCGGACTGGGGTGGTCGCCGAAACTAAAAAGTTAAACAGATATGAAAAAGTTTACGGTTTTAGCAGCATCGGCCATGGTGGCAGTATTGTGTTCATGCGGTGGGTCGAAACAGGTGGCAGAAGGTGGTATTACAAAAAGTGAAAATCCGTTTGGAGAAACATATGAGGCTCCTTGTCAGGTTTATGACACTAAAGACAATTTTGCCGCAACCGGCATTTATCGTGGTTCTTCAATGCAACGGGCAGAGTTGGAAGACAATGCACAAGAGTTGGCGAAACGATTGATTCGTGGAAAGTTCAGCCACAGCTACAAAGGTATGATTAGTGACTATAGTAGTACCATTGGCAGCAACCGTGGAAACGACATTAATACCAAACTGGAAAGAGCAGGTGACCAAATGCTTGACATCGTTATGAACGACATTGCTGCCAAGTGTATCAGATTTTCAAAAGTCTTTGATGATGGTTCTCAAGAATGCTATGTAGCTATCGAGGTTCCCAAAGAGGTGATTGCTGAGAAAGTAGCCAAGCAATTGGCTGATGTGCTGACCGAAGATGAAAAAGAGAAAATAAACTTCAACGAGTACAACTACCGCAAGCAGATGGAGGAGCGTTTGAGAAATTACAAGGAAGAACAACAGTAATTCTCCATAGGTATGAAGCGTATAGTCTATGTACTTATAACAATAGCTTTGTTCCCATTGGCAACAATGGGGCAAAGCTATATCCAAAAAGAGAAGCCTTTCTGGGTCGATGGCTATTTCAGAGAGATGGACAATTCGTATTTGGAAGTAGTTTATGCCTTTGACTATGACCTGAATAGTGCACGCAATCGTGCTATGAAGGAAATAATCAGCAAACGAAGTATAGCTACAGGTACTTCGGCTTCAGTAGCGTTACAGAATGGGCAAATTGAAGTCACATCAGCAGATCATCAGTTGATTGTGAAAGCGCGAGTCATTGATGAGTACGTCATTCATGGTCCAAACGGATATACGGTGTACCTGTTGGTGCAGACTGCCAAGAATCCCACTTATCCATACGAGCAAGTGACTGTTTCTGACGATTATGGATTTTCGATTGCTGCTTTAGTGCCGGGTATGGCACAAATCAAGAAAGGCTCGACAGTAAAGGGACTCAGCATCATTGCCGCTGAAGCGATAGCCGTGGGTGGTATCATCGTTTGTGAGAATCTGCGTGCCACGAATGTGAAAAAGATGAAGGAACAACCCAAATTTGCCAAAGAATACAGTAACCGTGCCGGCAATTGGGAGACAGGGCGCAACATCTGTATTGGTGCTGCAGCCGGCATCTGGGTCTACAACGTGATTGATGCATTGGTGGCTAAAGGTAAAAAGCGGCTGTTCATAAAACGTCCTGATGGCAGCGGACTGTCAATGGGTTCGTTTGTGACCCCTGAGCACTCAGGTGTCTCTTTGGCTTATAGATTCTGACAACTTAGTGTTATATGCTATGAAAAAAATCATGTTATGTCTGGGGCTGGCGTTTTTAGGCTCTATGACTCTTTCGGCACAAAAAAGTGAAACGTTTGACGACTTTAATTCTCGCAGACAGAAAAGATTCGATAATTTTAAAGAGGAACGGCAAAGAGAGTTTGAAAAGTTTCGTCGCGAACGGAATGAAGAGTTTGCCAAATTCTTGCGGCGTGGATGGCGCAAGATTGAGTTGAGTCCGGTGCAACCGCGTCCGAAAGATGATATCATTCCCCCGGTAATTGCTCCGGAAGAAGAGGTGTTGCCGGCTCCGAAACCTGTACCCGTTCCTTTCAGTAAGGTCATTCCGGCACCAAAACCGAAGCCGCAACCCAAACCGGTTGAGCCTATTGAAGAGATACCTGCTCCGAAACCGACACCGGTGCGTCCGACTCCTGTAGTGCCTGTGCAAAAGTTTGTCTTCTTTGGGACACCGGCAGAGGTACGCATTGACAAGCAGCAACTGTTCCGGTTAAAGAAACTCAATGAAGAGGCAATTGCAGATGCTTGGTTGGAACTCTCTGAAGAGCAGTTTACGAATCTCGTACATGATTGTCTGCGCATCAGGGAAAACCACAATCTTTGCGACTGGGCTTATTTGATGATGCTTCAGAACATGGCTGATGCCGTTTTCGGAAAGGGAACGAACGAAGCAACCCTGTTGGTGGCTTATGTCTATTGCCAGTCGGGGTACAAGATGAGAATGGCTATTGGCGAAGGCAAGCTTTATCTGTTGTTTGCTTCTGACCACGTGATTTTTGAACGGGCATATTATGAACTTGATGGAGAGCACTATTATATCTTCAATACGGACGGGGTCAATCGGATGAGAATTTGTGAACAGGCATATCCGCAAGAGCAGACAATGTCTTTGTTTATCGACAAGATTCCTAAATTGGATATGGCACAAACGGCTTCATCTGCTCACAAATCGCAGCGGAATGAAGATATCCATATTGCTATGACAGCCAATAAAAATATGCTGGATTTCTATGCTTCTTATCCAACTTCAAAATATGGTGGAAATCCGGTGTCGCGTTGGGCAATGTATGCAAATATGCCTACACCTGAAAATGTTGTAAAACAGATTTATCCGTCGTTGCGTAAGGCTATCAGTCAGTGCGACCAGTTGACGGCTGTAAACCGTATCCTCAATTTTGTACAGACGGGGTTTGTCTATGAGTATGACGACAAGGTATGGGGAGGAGATCGGGCTTTCTTCCCCGAAGAGTCGCTTTACTATCCCTACTGCGATTGCGAAGACCGAAGCATCTTGTTTACACGCATCATCCGTGACCTGTTAGGGTTGGAGTGTATTCTGATTTATTATCCCGGACACTTGGCGGCAGCGGTAGAGCTTACCGAAGGAAATCCTACGGGTGACTACATCAGCTACAACGGGCATCGTTTCTTTATTACTGACCCCACAATCATAGGATATGGTGCGCCCGTGGGGACAACTATGAGGGGGATGGATAATAAGGAAGCCCAAGTAATATTATTGGATTAATTGTGAAATGAATATAGTATAGAATATGATGAAAACAACGTGTATTAAAACCATTTGTTTGCTCTTCAGCATTCTTGTGCTGGGTGCATGCTCAAAAGACGAAGAAGTGTTCACCGGAAATATTGCCGGTAAAGTGACAGACGCAGCAACCGGTGAGGTGCTGCAGGGAGTGACCGTAACCATCACACCGGGAGGGGATGCCAGAACTACGGGTAGCGACGGCTATTTTGAGTTTCGCGACTTGGAGCCGAAACAATATGAAATCCAAGCACGGAAGAGCGGTTATACCACTAACAACAAGACTGTTACCGTCATCACGGGCTATGACGTTCCGGGTGATATCCAACTGGCTCCGGTTGTACAAGATGGAAAGTTGGCATTGAGTGTCAGCTCGCTGAACTTCGGGAGCCAGAACAGCTCGCTTTCGTTCAGTATCCAGAATAATGGCAATGCAACTTTCAACTGGAATATCAGCGGACTTGACAAGGTGGATTGGCTGAGCGTGAATCCGACAACAGGTACGTTGGTTGCAGGAAAAAGCAATGCCGTGACCGTTACCTTGAACCGCGACAGGGTGACCGAATATAAAGAGGCAACCATCCTTGTCAATGCCGACGATGAGTCTGTGGCATTGAAGATTACGGCTGAAGCAGAAGTGAAGACGTCTAAAATAGCATTGACTTCAAGTGTCTTGAATTTCGGTACAGCATACAGTTCGCTCACATTTGACGTAAAGAACATAGGTAATGCCGGAGATGTGAATTGGGACATTACCGGCATAGATGCAGCATGGATAAAAGTGACTCCTACAGCGGGTACAACGGCTATGGGAAAGAGCAGTGCGGTGAAGGTGGATATCGACCGTGAGAAATTGGTGGAAGAGAGAAATACAACCAATATCCTGGTCAATGCCGATGGCGAATCGCTTCGGGTGACCATCAATGCCGAGAAAGGAAATGGCAATAACGACGACGGTAATGGGGGAGGATACACTGGAGAGGTGGTGGTAAAGAGCGGCTTACAGGCTTACTACCCGTTTGATGACGAGACTGCCGACGACTGGACTGAAAATGAGTTGGATGGCATTCTCTATGAATCTCCTATCTTCTCTGGAGAGACTCCTAACGGTCGTGGAAAGGCGCTCTTCCTCAATACCAACAAATACCCCAATCAGGTGCTTAATATTCCTTACAACCCCTTGAAAGGGCTGACTGCATACTCAATATCTCTTTGGGTGAAGGACTTTAGTGCCGGTATCTTTTTGGGAGCTGTGGACGGCAACTCATGGGATGATTACATGTGTCTGTACTATAAAGAGAATGGCAGGATTGCTTGTATGCAACGGGTTAGTTCTGAATTCTCAGGTTACAATGCCGCTTCGTTGATTGACGGGAATTGGCATATGCTGACCTATGTTCAGGTTAGTGGAAATGCCAAACTGTATGTCGATGGCAAGTTGGTAGACAGTCAGGCAACAGGAGGAGTATCTAATATCAGCGTAGAAGGTACCGTAGGAGGAACCCGTATGCTTGTTGATAACAACATGAAAATGGATAACTTGCGTATCTATAATCGTAAATTATCTGCTGATGAGGTTATTGAAATCTATAATGCTGAAAAATAATGGAACTGAAAAGATATATCAAACATGCACTGTTGCTTTCAATTGCTCCGTTTTTGATGGCGAGCAGCTGTGAAGCTTTAGACAAGATTACGGGAGAGATAGACGAACCGGAGGAAGAAAATAATTCCGGTGGCGGTCAGACCAATACGGTTAATATCAAGAGCGGATTGGCGGTATTTTACCCTTTTGATAATGAAACATGTGAAGACTACACCGAAAATGAATTGGACGGCATTCTTTATGAATCCCCTATCTTTACCGACGAGACTCCTAATGGAATGGGAAAGGCGTTGTTCCTTAATATCAATAAATATCCGCAACAAAAACTTAATATTCCTTACAACCCCTTGAAAGGGCAGGCTTCGTTCTCAATTTCTCTTTGGGTGAAGGACTTTAGTGCCGGTACCTTTATTGGAGCGGTGGACGGTAATAACTGGGATAGATACATGCGTCTGTACTATAGAGAAAATGGCAGGATTGCTTGTACGCAATGGTCTAACTATGAGTTTTCAGGTTACAATGCCGCTTCGTTGATTGACGGGAATTGGCATATGCTGAGCTATGTTCAGGTTAGTGAAAATGCCAAATTGTATGTTGATGGCAAGTTGGTAGACAGCCAGGCTACAAGAGGTTCTCAGGGTGTAGGAGGCACTCGTATGGTTGTTGATAATCACATGAAATTGGACAACCTGCGCATTTACAACCGTGAAATTAGTGCCAAAGAGGTTGCCGAAATTTATAAGCGAGAGAAATAGTATCGTTGCAAATTACGAACAGCGCAATAACCGATAAAACAAAATAGTCAAGTGGAAACACTTGATTATTAAACTATTTCCCTCATCTTCTCTTCTCCAACTAAACTGGAGAGTGAAGGTGGGGGATTCTTTATTCTTATTTTCTCTCTTCACCTCCGCCTTTCACCTTCTCCTTTTACCTTCTCCCTTCACCTCCGCCATTTACCTTCCTTACCTGAAAAGTTTCCCTCCCTTACCTGGAAAGTTTTTCTCTCCCGTCTGAAAAAACTTTTTTTCAGGTAGGGGAGGAAAACTCCGCTGTATGTTAACGATTTCCGTTGACTTCTTTGAGTCTTATTTATAGCTTAGGCTGACTGAGTTGACTCCGCTGGTATCCATAAAGTTTTACATCCCTAAAAAGTCCGAAATTACCCCTTCGGTCTTTTTCAAAAAACACAGGACAGTTAGTGAAAAAAGTGTCCAGTGTTTTTCGATTCAGCCTTGACACTTATTTCAGTCCCCCTTGATACTTTTTTCAGTAAGTGTCCAGAGTTATTGCTGCTGAACTCGAAAAGGTGGAAACGCCTTAAGGCACCCTTTTTGAAAAATCTTGCCGGAAAGAGCCTTTTTTTGTGGGAAGGACATTTTTAGGAGACATTGCTTTTTAGGAGGTAGAGGAGTTATAGGAGATTTTTCTTTTGGAGTTATAGGAGATTTTTCTTTTAGGAGTTAGAGGGGGGGTGGAGAAAGGAGTTATATGAGTTAAAGGAGTTATCACTTCGCTCCGCTCGTTAGGAGTTAGAGCCGATACTTCTGCTTGCATAAGCCTTGCATAGTCTTGTTCGTTTGGCATAGTCGGAGCTATCGGCTTTAACTCCTCTACCTCCTTTAACTCCTCTAACTCCTTTAATTCCCCTAACTCCTCTACCTCCTCTAC
>JAFUPU010000085.1 GCA_017472635.1 Bacteroidaceae bacterium | reverse complement strand
TATATATATAATATAGAGAAAAAGGGCTGGAGATTGTCTCTTCTCCAACCCTTTTTTCGCTTGTTTTTTTGTAGCAACCCTTTGTGGTGGCAACCTGTTGTGTGTGTCAGTAAGGTAGCTCTCCGCTGGGCGATGACATGATTCCCAGCGGGTCGTTCTCGTTGATGGGAGCCGGTGGGGGGATTTCTGCACCACAACGGTTCATGCTTGACGTCAGCACCTGGTCTTCACCCGGAAGGGGTACGATAGCATCTTCGTCGGGGTTCTGGAAGCGGGCAAACTCGTTGCGGAAGCGCAGTAACACGTCGCCAACGGCACCGTTACGGTGCTTGGCAATGATGATTTCTGCCATGCCGTGCAGGTCGCGTCCCTTTTCGTCGGTATATATCTTATAATATTCAGGGCGGTGTATGAAACATACCATATCGGCATCTTGCTCGATGGCTCCCGATTCACGCAGGTCGCTCAACTGGGGGCGTTTGCCGTCTTCGCCGTCTCGCTTCTCTACACTACGGTTCAGCTGACTCAAGGCAATGATGGGGATATTCAACTCTTTGGCAAGTCCCTTCAGCGAGCGTGAAATGGTGCTGACCTCTTCTTGTCGGCTTCCGTATGACATTCCGCTGGCGTTCATCAGCTGCAGGTAGTCGATGATGATGAGTTTCACACCATGTTCGCGTACAAGCCGGCGAGCTTTGGTGCGCAATTCAAACACCGAGAGTGAGGGGGTGTCGTCGACATAGAGCGGAGCGTCGTAGAGGGTCTGTAGCTTGTAGTCGAGGTGTGCCCATTCGTGTGGATTGAGCTGTCCGTTTTTAATCTTTTCACCGGGAATCTCGCACACGTTCACTATCATACGGTTGACCAGCTGCACGTTGCTCATTTCAAGCGAGAACATGGCTACCGGCATGCGCGAGTTTACGGCAATGTTGCGTGCCATCGAGAGCACGAAGGCGGTTTTTCCCATTGCCGGACGTGCTGCGATGATTATCAGGTCAGAATTTTGCCACCCCGAGGTCATCTTGTCCAGTTTGTGGAAACCACTGGGCAGTCCGCTCATACCATCGGTGCGTGCGGCTGCTTTTTTCAGCATTTCCAGTGCTTCGTCGATGACGGGATTTATCTGGGTGTAGTCTTTCTTCATGTTCTGTTGCGACAGTTCAAACAGCCTTCCCTCTGCCTCTTGCATCAGGTCGGCAATGTCCTGTGTCTCGTCGAAAGCCTTTCCCTGTATGGTGCTGGCATACGTGATAAGTTCGCGCGCAAGCTGTTTTTGTGCGATGATGCGCGCGTGAAATTCGATGTGTGCCGATGATACGACCTTTCCACTCAGCTGGGTGATGTAGAAGGGACCTCCTGCCTCCTCCAGTTCGCCCGTAGTGCGCAGGTGTTCGGTGACGGTGAGGATGTCGATAGGCTTTTGCTGTATGGCAAGGGTGGTGATGGCTTGGTATATCAGCTGGTGTCTGTGCTCGTAGAACGATGCAGCTTTCAATAGTTCGCTCACTTTAGAATATGCGTCCTGCTCGATCAGCAGGGCACCCAAGACTGCCTCTTCCAGCTCTAAAGCTTGGGGCTGCAAGTGTCCGTATTCCAGGGTGTTGGTCGCGGTTGACCTGTTTCGTGGGGTACGTGTGGTTCTTTTAGTATCTGCCATTGGTTGAAAAATTAGGGTTGCAAAGGTACAAAAAAAACTCGTTTGTCAGCCTTCTACGCAAAAAACTTTTTTTGGCTGACGGTGCTGTCTGCTTCTATACGATGAACATCAGAGGTTTTGCCGTATGGCGTAGACGCGTTGATTTATTGCAACAAGAAAATGAGAAGTGTGGTGAAAATATGGTATAAACAATTGTTACTCCTCTTATTTTTGCAGGAAAAATGGGAGTGAAATGGAGGTTTTTCTCCCTTTTTGAGTACGATTTCCTTGAGTTGTATCCTATAGAAAACTGAAAAAGTCCTGGATAAATTTTTCCCTGTCCTGGGATAAATTTTTCTCAGTCCTGGGATAAAAAAGTGCAGGTCCTGCCACTTTGGATGATTCTGTTAAAATAGATAACAGATGGCAGGAATTATCCTCAAATGGAGGTGACAGGTAAAAAAAGAGGTCAAAAATAAGAAAAATCAACACTTCTCTCCTGCTTCCAGACAAAAACAGCCGCTTTTCAGCCCCGTCAGCGCATTATTTGGGCAGGAGGAATGGTTAGATATCCCCAAAAACGAACCGGTGGCTTTTGTTTGAAGGATAAAAACGGGTAAAAAAACGATAGGACTATAGGTAATTTGCGGTGGAATATTGTTTACAGTAAGATGGCGGCTTGACGTTGCTTTTCAGCTTTGGACAAAAAAAGCGGCACTTTTCTTTGGAACTCCGCGCAGTTTGTACTAATTTTGCTGTGTGAAAACAACCGGTAAATCTGGTTTGTACTGAATTTCCGGAAGAGCTGGCTGCTACTAAAAACGATAAGACAATGATAGTATTTCCAAATGCCAAAATAAATCTGGGGTTGGACGTCGTAGAACGTCGCCCGGACGGTTACCATAATTTGGAGACCGTCTTCTACCCTATCCCATTGGAAGATGCCTTGGAGGTGGTGCCTTTTACCGAATCCGAACAGGCTGTCGCTACGACCGATTTTACCTTAGACATAAAAGGTATAGAGGTGGCAGGCAGTCCCGAAGACAATCTGGTGGTAAAAGCATACCGCCTGCTTGCCGCCGAGTTTCCGATGCCTCCCGTACATATCTATATGTATAAGCATATCCCCTCGGGAGCCGGTTTGGGGGGCGGTTCGTCAGATGCGGCATACATGCTGAAGCTGCTCTGCAACCTTTTTGAGTTGCCTTTGACCGAAGATGAACTGGAAGAACGTGCTGCCCGCTTAGGTGCCGATTGTGCCTTTTTTGTGCGCAATCGTCCGACTTTTGCGACCGGCATTGGCAATATATTCACCCCCGTATCCATTTCGCTGAAGGGATACTACCTGCTGTTGGTAAAACCCGATATTTTTGTCTCTACCCGCGATGCCTTTGCGCTGGTCGAGCCGAAAGCGCCCTTGCAATCGTTGACCCGGTTGACTGCGTTGCCCGTCGAAGCGTGGCAGGAGGCGGGCGTAAAGAATGATTTTGAGCACAGCGTCTTTACCCGCCACCCCGCTATCGGCGACATCAAGCAACGCCTCTATGAAATGGGGGCACTCTATGCATCCATGTCAGGGTCGGGATCATCGGTTTTCGGTATTTTCCGTGAGCCTCCTTTCGATAAGCTGAATCAAGAAGCTGCCCTGCATTTCCCCGAAAGTTTTGTCTGGGGAAAGTGGTTGACGGTTTGAATAATTGGCAGAAAATTTCGTTTTGACTACAAATATTCTTCTCATTTGAGGGCATAAGGTGGCTGTTGTGGCACTTTTATGCCCTCAAATTGAAACTTTTTGCTGCAATATGTTGCGGTTTGCTGATATTTTGCTAACTTTGCACCTCAAATTTATGACAAAAGAACCAAGAAAAGTTAATAAGAGATGAATACAACGGCGAAATTGCTGCTTCACTGCCCCGACAGACCGGGCATTTTGGCTGAAATAACCAACTTCATCACCATCAATGGCGGAAACATTGTCTACCTCGACCAATATGTTGACCATATGGAGAATGTCTTCTTTACCCGCATCGAATGGGAGTTGGAAGGGTTTATGATTCCGCGAGACAAAATATATGATTACCTGAATACTTTGTATGCTCAGAAATACAAGATGGATTTGCGTCTCTACTTCTCAGACGTGAAACCTCGGATGGCGATTTTCGTTTCAAAGTTCAGTCACTGCCTGTTCGACATGCTTGCCCGCTATACCGCCGGTGAGTGGGATGTGGAGATACCGTTGATTGTAAGCAATCATCCCGATTTGCAGCATGTGGCAGAGCGTTTTGGCATCCCTTATCACGTATTCCCTATCACCAAAGAGAACAAACAGGCGCAAGAGCAGGCTGAAATGGAACTGTTGCGTGAAAACGGCATCGACTTCATCGTGTTGGCACGCTACATGCAGGTAATTTCAGAGCAGATGATAGAGGCATACCCCAACAAGATTATCAATATTCACCACTCATTCTTGCCCGCCTTTGTAGGTGCCAAGCCCTATCATGCAGCCTTCGAGCGCGGAGTGAAGATTATCGGTGCAACCAGCCACTATGTGACTACCGACCTGGATGCCGGTCCTATCATCGAACAAGATGTGGTGCGCATCACACATAAAGACACGCCGGCTGAACTGATAAGCAAGGGTAAAGACCTGGAAAAGATTGTGCTTTCGCGTGCCGTGCAGAAGCATATCGAGCGCAAGGTGTTGGCTTATAAGAATAAAACGGTGATATTCAATTAAACAATCGGGGACGTAAACCCTTTATATAAAGAAAAGACGAGTTTTGGACGTAGCAATAGTAAAATACAATGCGGGTAACATCTGTTCGGTGGTGAATGCCATGCGACGCTTGGGAGTAGAACCCCTGGTGACCGATGATGCCGAACGGCTGATGGCTGCCGACCGCGTGATATTTCCTGGACAAGGAGAGGCAAGCACCACCATGGCATACCTGCGCGAGCACAAGCTTGACCGGCTTATCCGCTCACTGAAACAGCCGGTTTTGGGCATTTGCATAGGCATGCAGCTCATGTGTAGCCACTCAGAAGAGGGAGACACCGATTGTTTGGGCATTTTTGATGCCACGGTAAAACGATTCATGCCGCTCGACCATGCCGACAAAGTTCCCCAAATGGGATGGAACAGCCTGACCGACTTGCAGGGTCCCCTCTTCAAGGGATTCAAAGGGGGCGAATTTGTATATTTTGTACACAGCTTCTATGTGCCCGAAAATGTGCATGCGGCTGCCAAGACCCACTATATACACCCCTACAGTTCTGCCTTGTGGAAAGACAATTTCTATGCAACCCAGTTTCATCCCGAAAAAAGCGGAGAAGTGGGCGAACGCATTTTGCAGAACTTTTTGGAGATAGATTGATTGTACCTATATATATAATAAGGAGAAAGAAGAAAGATGATAGAGTTGATTCCTGCCATAGACATGATAGATGGCAAGTGTGTGCGATTGACCAAAGGAGATTACTCGACAATGAAGGTGTACAACGAGGATCCGGTGGAAATAGCCAAAGAGTTTGAGGCATACGGTATCCGACGGCTGCACCTGGTAGACCTTGATGGAGCCAAATCGAAACATGTGGTAAACTACCGCATGCTCGACAGGATTGCCAGCCGCACTTCACTCATTATCGACTTTGGAGGTGGAATCAAGAGCGACGAAGACTTGGTGATAGCCTTTGAAAACGGAGCACAGATGGTGACGGTGGGAAGCATCGCATCGCAAAAGCCCGACCTGTTCCTGAAGTGGTTGAAGCAATATGGCAGTGAAAAGATAATATTGGGAGCTGACTCGAAAGACGGACGCATATCGGTCAACGGATGGCAAGAAGAGAGTTCGCAAGAGCTGTTGCCCTACCTTAAAGAGTATGTAAAACAGGGTGTGCGCAAGGTGCTCTGCACCGATGTACACAAAGATGGGATGCTGCAAGGACCCTCTATTGACCTTTACCGACAGATATTGGAGGCGCAACCCAACCTCTATCTGATGGCAAGCGGTGGAGTGAGTTCGCTTGACGACATTGTAGAGCTGGATAAAGCCGGATTGCCTGCCGTCATCATAGGAAAGGCTCTCTATGAGGGACGATTCACGCTGAAAGAGTTGACCGCATTGCTGCCTTAAAAGGAGGGAACGGAACAGAAAAAGTCATTCGTATAACCATAAGTTGAGAATAACGTGTTAGCAAAAAGAATCATACCCTGTCTGGACATAAAAGACGGACAAACGGTGAAAGGTACCAACTTTGTAAACCTGAGACAAGCCGGTGACCCGGTGGAATTGGGGAGTGCCTATTCGCAGCAAGGAGCTGATGAACTGGTCTATCTGGACATTACAGCCAGTCACGAAGGACGGAAAACCTTTACAGAACTGGTAAAGCGCATTGCTGCTACGATTAACATCCCCTTTACGGTGGGTGGAGGCATCAACGAACTGGCTGATGTTGACCGCTTGCTGGCAGCCGGAGCCGACAAGGTATCTATCAACTCGGCAGCTTTCCGTAACCCGCAGCTGGTGGACGACATTGCACGTAACTTCGGTTCACAAGTGTGTGTGGTAGCCATCGATGCCAAAGAGGTTGAAGGTGAATGGAGTTGTTATCTTAACGGCGGACGCATCAATACCGGCAAAAATCTGTTTGACTGGGCACGCGAAGTGTGTGACCGGGGAGCCGGAGAGATATTGTTTACGAGCATGAATCACGATGGAGTGAAAACCGGCTATGCAAACGAAGCTCTGGCAAGATTGGCTGACGAACTGACCATACCGGTAATTGCATCGGGTGGAGCCGGAGCAATGGAGCACTTCCGCGACGCTTTTACACAAGGAAAAGCCGATGCGGCACTGGCGGCAAGTGTTTTTCACTTTGGCGAGATTGGCATTCCCGAATTAAAGTCGTATCTTTGCGCACAAGGAATAAACGTAAGAATTTAACAAGATAGAATATGGAATTGGATTTTGAGAAAATGGGCGGGCTGATACCTGCCATTATACAAGATAACCAAACAAAAAAAGTGTTGATGTTAGGCTTCATGAACCAAGAGGCTTTCGACAAAACCGTAGAGACAGGCAAGGTTACATTTTATAGCCGCACCAAGCAACGCTTGTGGACGAAAGGCGAAGAGAGTGGTAACTTCTTGAACGTGGTATCCATCAAAGAAGACTGCGACAAAGACACATTGCTGATAAAGGTAAACCCCGTGGGTCCGGTGTGTCACACCGGTGCTGACACCTGTTGGGATGAGGTCAACGAAGAGCCGATACTCTTCCTCAGCTATTTGCAGGATTTCATCAGCCGCCGTTATGCCGAAATGCCCGAGGGGTCTTACACAACATCGCTCTTTAAAGCAGGCATCAACCGCATGGCACAAAAGGTGGGTGAAGAGGCTGTCGAGACTGTAATCGAGGCAACCAACGGTACAGATGACCGGCTGATATACGAAGCGTCAGACATGATTTATCACCTCATCGTGTTGCTGACAAGCAAAGGCATGCGCATTGAAGATTTGGCAGTAGAGCTGAAGAAAAGACACAAGTGCTGACCCTCGCCTACCCTTTAAATCCCATACAAAATTAGGAATATGCTGATTGACTATAACCACGTGACCATAAACCAACAGGAACATTGCGTGTTGGAGGGAATTGACTTTCATCTTGAAGAAGGAGAGTTTGTATACCTGATAGGTAAAGTCGGGTCAGGCAAAACCTATTTGTTGAAGACATTCTATGCCGAACTGCCTGTCGAAGCGGGTGAAGCTGAGGTTTTGGGGAACAATATGCGGAAAATCAAGCGTAAACGCATACCGGCTTTGCGTCGGAAAATGGGAATCATCTTTCAAGACTTTCAATTGCTTACCGACCGTACGGTGAAAGAGAACCTCGACTTTGTGTTGCGGGCAACGGGATGGAAAAGCAAGGATGCGCGTGAAAAAAGAATCGGTGAAGTGCTTGAGTGGGTAGGAATGTCAACAAAGGTATATAAGCGACCGCACGAACTTTCGGGAGGTGAACAGCAACGCATCGTCATTGCACGTGCATTGGCAACCAATCCGGAACTGCTGATTTGCGATGAGCC
>JAFUPU010000084.1 GCA_017472635.1 Bacteroidaceae bacterium | reverse complement strand
TATGAAAAAGGTGATTTTGAAATCCACTCTTGCAGTGGTCGCTGTGGCAGCATCCTGTCTCGGTGCTTGGAAAGCGTATGGTGCTTATGGAAGTGTTGATAACTCTATGCTGATGGAGAACATCGAGGCATTGAGCGACAATGGTGAACCAAATGATGGTGATAACGGTGGACAAACTGTTATTCACTATACGGAAAGCGAAAGAACTATAACGATACATGAGTATAACGAGCTCGGTCAGATTGTTAGGACTAAATCATATAAGGAAAAATGTTGCCTGATTACAAAATTTGGTACTCTTGAATGTGATTATGTATTATGTGATTCGTAGGGAAAAATGAGTTATATGAAATTGAAAAAGAACTGCTTTTTCTGTCTAATTTGCCTGTTGCAAATAGTAATTACTTCATGTAATGGCGGACGTATGGCAAGATCCTATGCGGATTGTGCTTCAATCCGTGTTACTCCTGATAAATTAGAAAAAGAATTCGATTTTACCTCCGTTGCATCTTTGAGTAAGCTCATTCCTTTGGAGACATCTGACAAATGCAGAATTGGTAATGTCAGCAGAGTGTTTGTTATAGATGGTTTTTTTATTGTATGGGACTCAGAAAATCAAAAGTTGTATAGCTTTACTAAAGACGGAGATTTTATGTCTCAAATAGGAGGTAGAGGGAATTCGTCTTCTGAATATGTGTCCTTGACAGACGTTTGGGTTGATGGACGGTCTAAAGAAATCTGTTTGTTGGATAATTCAAAACATTGTCTTCTTTTTTTTGACATATATGGGACTTTCAAGCGCAATATGAAAATAGATGATTGGGCGTTAAACATTGCTTTGGACGATGAACTTATGTGGTTGGCGTGCTACGGACAAACCGAAAAGAACACAATGCTGAAGAGAGTGAATAGCGAGACGAAGAAAGGTGCAGATGTGCTATCTTTCTCTGATGATATGGAAATTCCCATATTGCAGTCCCATTGTTTTACAAGAAAGGGAAATGATCTGTTTTTTTCTACACCCTACATGAATACCATCTATCAATTAGATGATGATGCAATTCCCGTTTTAACAATTGATTTTGGAGAGGACGGCATTAAAGTATCAGACATGTCTGATGAGAAAGAAATGGAAACGGTAAAAAATGGAAGATATGTTGGTGGTATTAAAGATTTTTATATCGCAGACTCCATAGTCTTTTTCTCTTTTGAAGACAGAAGAAAAGAAGGACCTTCTATTGACAATTATTATGTATGTTATTCTCTATCTAATGAAGAAATTCATGTGTATGATTATTCTATGCGGCATGACAAAGAACTACCAATAAGTCCACTTCCAGACATAAAAGGTGTAGATGGGAAGAACATTTATTTTATCATTGACGTGTCAGTTTTGCCGGCGCATCTTATGACACGTTTGCATGAGAATGAATCATTGAAGGACATAATAAAAGAATCGAACCCGATTCTTGTCCAATACACACTGAAATAATCTTGCAACACAATCTCAAAATATGAGATTTGTAATCAGTCTTTTCCTATGTATGGTTTTAAATGCCTCATGTACTGATGATTATAAGATAAGGCATCAGTTGGATACCCTTTACGGTAATCCCATAATTATTCCATCAGAGACGATGGAGTTAGTGCGAGGCTTTAATGAAAAGGACAGAAATCGCAGTAAACTTAGACTTGTGGTTTATATGGACTCAACAAGATGCTCGTCATGTGCAATAAAAAGGCTGAGAGATTGGGAACTTTTACGTGAAGATCTAAATGAAGAGGTCGATTTAGTTTTCATTTTCGCTCCCATGAAAGAAGAATATGAAAAGGTAAGGGATGCACTATGCAAAGAACCCACATCTTCAGATGTATATGTTGACAAAAAGCATGCGTTCATCCGAGAAAATCCTCACATTCCTTCAAATCACAAGATGCATGTCTTTCTGTTAAACAAAAAAGATAGTGTTATACTTGTCGGGAATCCTCTTAATAATTACAAAATAAGAAGAATTTTATATGACGTTTTTGAAAAAGATAGTCAATAATACAAGGCTATCGAATATAAATAATTGGGAAAGAAGAATAGTCAATGAGTAAATACATCATTTTTGTACTTCTCTTTCTGTGTGTGGCATGTGACAAGAGTCTTGACAACGCCCTCCAGCAGGCGGGTGAGAACCGTGGGGAGATGGAGAAGGTTCTGGCGCATTTCAAGGATGACCCCGATTCCCTGAAATATCGTGCAGCCAAGTTCCTGATTGAGAACATGCCCTACCACTACACTTACGAAGGTAAAGCCATCGAGGCATACGACAGCATATATCTTCAAATGGCGGACGAACCCTTGCCAGAACGTAATAAATTCTTCAAGGAACGTACCGACAGCATTCGTTTCTCCGATAAACGATTTGCTGTTGATGTTCAGACGGTCAAAGCAGACTATCTGATTCGTGCCATTGATGAGGCATGTGATACGTGGCGACGCACCCAATGGCAGGATGATTATGACGAGGAGCTTTTCTTCAATTATGTACTTCCTTACCGCATCCTCAATGAACCCCTCAGCGACTGGCGCACGATCATCGCCGAGGCGCATCCCTATCTGACCGAACCTGTCGTATGGAGTAAGCGTGGTGAACAGATGGAGGCGGAAGACGCAGACTTCACAGGCAATCTGACAGAAACGGAAAGTGCCTCGGAGGGCAAGATGGTCATGCTTGACCACAATGGTGCAACGGTCACCTACACCTACACCGTCCCTGCCGAGACCCGCAAGGTGCTCTTCCTCCGTTATACGGCTACAGCCCGTCGGGCACGTGTCGCCCTGACCCTCAACGGGAAATCAATCCAGACTACACCCCTGCACCCAGCCAACTCGCTCAAGAATTTCCTGACCAGCAGGAGTGCCACCCTGGTCACCCTGAAAAAGGGCACCAACACCCTCACCTTCGCCTACGCTGGCGACACCATTGGACTTGACTACTTGCAAGTGACAGCAAGCGAACTCTATCATCCAGAGTGCGCTGAGGACTATTCCAGCAATTACTGCCAGATTAGCAACAAGCATACGGGACGGTACCTGACCATTGGGCTGCACCCCCACCCTCTTCCCTGTGTTGCCACCCTCAAGCGTTTTGTTGAAGGTGATAGCACTCAACTGCTACGTCTTGATTACAAGGGCTATGCCTGCTGGGGTATCTCAGTCTGTTACCCAGATTCTGATTTTTGTTTGGAAACAGAATACTGCAGTGTCAAATACAACTCTCCTGTCGGTCTTTACCATGCTCTCAATGGCAGCAACCAGAAATGGGTATTCCTCCCTACAGGCGATGGGCACTACCGTATTATGAACAAGGACAGTGGTCTTTTCCTCGAAGCCAAGTCTGTTGGGAATACAGACACTCTTGCCCAAAACCCATACACAGGCAAGGACACGCAATTGTGGAAGATCGAGCGCAAAGGCAAGAATCCCACATATAGTTCCCTCTTCCGTTTGGGCAGTGCCCTCTCAGAGGCATTACGCCTATTCGATATTACGGGACAATTTGAGTGGATTGGTTATGAAAGCTCTCTGCCCCCTCGTGCCAGTTCCTTGCTCAGTGGCAAGACAGGCAACTGCCGTGACGAGGCGGACTACACGGTTTATCTCTGCCGCAGCCTCGGCATCCCAGCTACGGTTGATTTCACACCCCACTGGGGCAACCGCAGCAATTCACACGCATGGCCTGTCATAGTCCTGTCCGATGGCAAGGCTACACCATTCTACATGGGATGCGCCCCTGCCGACACCGTACACTACTACCACAGTTACAAGAAGCCCAAGGTGTTCCGTCACCGTTTCCAGCTAAACGAACAGTACACCAGAGACCTCAGTCAGGAGGAGGAAGTGCCGCAGCTCTTCAATGCACCCAAATTCACGGATGTCACCGATGAGTACTATGAGACCACCGATGTTGTGCGTGACGTGCCTACCGAATATGCCGATAAACATGTCGCTTACATCTGTGTGTTTGACAACCGCAACTGGGTCCCAGTCTTTTATGGCAACATCCGAGACGGAAAAGTCACTTTCACTTCGATGGGACGTAACATCGTCTATATGGCAGCATTCTATGAGCACGGACAAATAGTGCCCTTCGGTGAACCGTTTTTGATTAAGGGCGACGGAACGGTTCAGACCATTCAACGCAATGAGAAAAAGCGCATCACACTCAAATTGTTGCGTAAATATCCTTTCATGGGTAAGGAGGACTTCTTCAATGCCCGTATGTCAGGCGGACGCTTTCAAGGGGCGAATCTGCCCGATTTCTCCGATGCGAAAACTTTTTACACATTCGAGGGTTTGACCAATGGTAACTGGTATGAGATACCTGTCAATGATGAGGGTAAGTACCGTTACCTCCGCTATATTGGACCGATGGGTTCCCACTGCAACATCAACGAACTGGAGTTCTACGGCATTGACGGAAAGAAACTCTCGGGCACCATCATCGGCACAGAGGGCGACCCTTGGGCAAGCAAGGAGAAAGTCTTTGACGGTGACATCCTCACAGGCTTCAGCGGTGTCAGTCCCGATGGTCATTGGGTAGGGTTGAAACTCTCTTTACCACAACAAATCAGCAAGTTCAAATTTATTCCTCGAAACGACGGCAATGGCGTGGAGATTGGCGATGAATATGAACTTGTCTATTGGAAGGATGGAGATTGGCAACTGTTGGGCACACAAGTGGCGAAAGAAAACGCACTCACCTTCAAGGATATCCCCAGTGGTGGTCTCTATGTGCTCCGTGACAAGACCAAGGGACATGAGGAGAGAATCTTCACCTACGAGAAAGGTGAACAGGTGTGGTGGTAATTTTTCGTATAATTGAGAGTTTAGAGTTGAAAGTTGACAGTTTGAATTTAAGATAAAAGCGGAATCCGAAAAGCTTATAGAGTAGGAGAAATTAACAAAAAACAAAAAAATGAGAAAAGTAATTTTGAAATCCACTCTTGTAGTGGTCGCCGTGGTGGCATCCTGTCTTGGTGCTTGGAAAGCGTATG
>JAFUPU010000083.1 GCA_017472635.1 Bacteroidaceae bacterium | reverse complement strand
CAGATTTGAATGGGAAGAAATAACAATGAAATGAACAAATTAAAAACACTAAATCATGAATCTATTCACACATCTTTCCCTATTCAAAGGGAGTTCAGACGAGAATGAACTCTATAAAATGTTCGCAGAACTCGCAACTGTATTTTTATATGGGGGTTATATTGATGTACATCATGAGTATCAGATATACATACGGACTGTGGAATTCTATTTTCATAGCGAAACCCCAGATGGAATACATGACCCAATTGTATATCACCGAAATGGAAAGGGATTAGAGAACATGCCTTACTTCCCATTGATGACATTACATGCCCATAATTCAGGATTCGACATTACCTTTGAGAATGAAGAAAAGCAATACAGAGCATCGGCTCTTATCCGCTCTTACGAAATAAAAGACAAAGATGGAAACTACCTGAAATGGGACAAGGATAAACAACAATTCATTACCGATACGAACTATCAATACATTACCCAATCCACTTATCTCTATACCTTATTGAATGGATTCTCATTGGGAGAGAATAATCCTATTAAATGGATAGACACTCCCATATCACCAGTTTCTTCAACACTATCAGGTAAACCCCGCAAAAATGTTTTCAAATATGATGAAAAAGGAGAAAAAACAGAAGAAAGATGTAAGAGAAATTGGAGCTTTACAAGAAACAGACAAATCTAAATGAATATGCATAAACCTATCATCTGTACATCAGAACATTTACGAACGACTCCCAAGACACGATGCGTAGCGGAAGCCTTGTTTGCAGCATTGGATAAACTTGGCATTGAACGTATGGAGCTAAAAAACACCAACGATTATTGGTGTCGGGATTATATGCCCGTAAAACTATTCGATGATGGGACTTATGCCAAGTACATATATCAACCCGATTATCTGAATGATTACAAGACAAAGAGAAAATATATCACTGAACAGGCAGATGCCTGTAAGGGGCTGGAACTACATACACCAACCGACATGCATATTGTGTTTGATGGCGGTAACTATGTCCGATGTGGAAATAAAGTGTTGATGACAGACAAAATCTTAATGGAAAATCCACAATGGGATTTGCCAGACCTATTCACTCATTTAAAATATTCCTTATGCGCAGACATCATCCTGCTACCTTGGGATATGCAAGACAAATGTGGGCATGCGGATGGAATGGTGACCTATCTTGGCGATGGCAAGGTTCTCTTGAACAGTTGTTGGAAGGATACCGATAAAGCATTTCACAACAGGCTGTTAAAGATACTTCATGCCAATTTTGATGTCATAGAACTTTCCTATAATTGCAAGGAGAATAAGGATTCTTGGTGTTATCTCAACTACCTGCAACTTCCAAATGCAATATTACTACCTTGCCTATCCGAAAAGGCTGATTGCGACAACGATATAGCCGCTATTGAATCCTTCAACAAGTTATTCCCTGACTTAGAGATTATTCCCATATACTCAAAGCCACTCATTGATGAGGGTGGAGCATTACATTGTGTCACTTGGGAATATATCAAACAGGTTGACAGATGTATTTATCCAAACTGAATCAGATAAAAGAACTTTTGTAATAGCATCATCAACGAAGAGGAGTTCCTGAGGATGATTGAAGGGACAACAGAAGTGTGAACTAAGGGAAGATGAACACCTTTTACACCAATAGCAGAGACGAATGAAAACAACATGTCCCCTATGACAACACATTGAGGACTTTTCCAAACTTTTCACTTTGATTGAATCATAAAAGTACAGAAACCGTTCCTCTCGCTTCACCTATATCCGATTGTACTTCAGATTTTTACAGGTGAAAGGAGAGCAATTCACCCCTTCTTCACTGGAGTTGTTTTCTTGCTTTCTCCCTTCACCTGTTTTCAACTGTTGCACAATCAGTTACGTGTGAAAGGAGACCTTTTTTCCTTCCTGTCTCCGAAAGTTTTACATCTTGGAGAAACCCCAAAATCGACCCTCCAGAGTTTTTTGAACGTAATGGAAAGGGAGAAAAATGTCATAAAGTGCCTATTTTGAAAATTCTTACCAATGACGGTTTTGGGTTGAGGGCGCTTCGCGCGGTTAAAAGGTTGAAAGGTTGAAAAAAATCCGCGGTCATCCGTATAATCCGCGTCGTCCGCGTGCCATCAAATCGATTGAAGGGTTGATGGTAAGCGTCTCCGGGATTACGGTTGATGGAAGGCGTGAAAGAAGGATGAAAGCATCTCCTTTCACCCGTAACCATTTGTAGTACAAAGCGGTATGGATGAAATGAAACGAACGGAATGAGGTGGTGTAAATACAAGTATAGGAGGTGGAATGAGACTATCAATTTTGTAGCAACGGATATAACAAATGTCTCATTTCACCTCTATCTAACATGGAATGAGACATTTACAGAATATACTTTCCTGTAGGCTGATTGGTTGCTTGATTTTCGCAATTATATCCTCGATATTTTCAAAAATCTCCTGGACATAGCTTCACCGGTTGCAGGACTCAGCCGCGTGAATCCTGCAACAGAACGACCTAAGTCCTGCCACTTTTTCCTCTCGTATACACTTCTTAACAGTGTTGTTCCGTATAACAGGGTTTACCGACTTTTTCAACTTTTTGGTCACAAAAGTGAAGAGGAAAGAGGAGGGATGCAGAGTCCCCGTTTCTAAAATCAGAGCAAAAAAGAATAAAATGTAAAGCAAAAGGCTGTTTTTACAGAAATAATTTGTAATTTTGCAGCCAATTAGTTCAAATTTGAAACCTCAGACAAGGATATCTGTATGACATATAAGAGATTCAAGGGAATGGGAGTGGCTCTCATCACCCCCTTCAAGACAGACGGTTCGGTTGATTACCCGGCACTTACACGCATGGTTGACCATCTTTTAACCAATGGAGCAGATTTTTTATGCGTGCTCGGCACAACAGCTGAAACACCGACACTGACAACCGAAGAGAAAAACGAAATCAAACGTATAGTAGTCGAACGTGTGAACGGGCAAATTCCCATCATGTTGGGATGTGGCGGAAACAACACGCAAGCCATCATCGACTCGCTGAAGACTGACGACTTTACAGGCATCGACGCCATCTTGTCTGTAGTACCTTATTATAATAAACCGTCACAAGAGGGAATCTATCAGCACTACAAAGCCATCGCAGAATCCACCGACCTGCCCATCGTGCTCTACAACGTACCGGGACGCACAGGCGTGAACATGACGGCGGAGACGACGTTGCGCATTGCACGCGACTTCAAGAACGTAATTGCCATCAAAGAGGCTTCGGGAAACATCACACAGATGGATGACATCATCAAGAACAAGCCGGAGAACTTCGATGTCATCTCGGGCGACGACGGCATCACCTTCCCGCTCATCACCTTGGGTGCAGTGGGCGTCATCTCAGTGATAGGCAACGCTTTCCCCAAGGAGTTCAGCCGCATGACGCGCTTGGCTCTGCAGGGCGACTATGCCAACGCACTGAAGATCCACCATAGCTTCACGGAACTGTTCAGCCTGCTGTTTGTAGACGGTAATCCCGCCGGTGTGAAAGCCATGCTCAATGCCATGGGCATGATTGAAAACCGCCTGCGCCTGCCACTCGTACCTACACGCATCACCACCTTCGAGAAGATGCGCCAGATATTGCAGGAACTGCACATAAAGTATTAAGAAATAAAGGGAAAGCACTATATGGACAGAGCAATGTTTGAAAACGTTTTTGGGAAACAAATTGTGAAAACCTTCATAGAAGTGAAAGAAACTATTTGGAATAATTCCTTTTGTCGAGTTTTCACAACCATAGGGTTTATAGCATTTGCCTGTTGCCTGCTTTATGAATTGGGCAAAACTACAGGAAGTTTATTAGCCACTATCATTTAAAGAAACTACAACCGCTCCAAAAATCATTTGATGAAATTGGGGCGGTTGCTATTTTTACCATCCCTTCATTAAGTTTCCTTATATTTTCTTCGGCTATTTCAAAAATAGTGTTTATCTTTGTGGCATATTATTAAAAGAAAAAGATATCTATTACACAGTATACTTGAAAAACTGTTCGGATTTGACCCGAAAACCTCCACAGTAAAGACGGAAGTGATGGCGGGAATCACCACCTTCCTTACCATGGCCTACATTCTGGCCGTAAACCCCAACATCTTGAGTGAAACAGGTATGGACAAGGGCGCCTTGTTCACCACCACAGTTATTATGTCGGCATTGCCAACCATCTTCATGGGACTCTATGCCAAGCTGCCGCTTGCTTTGGCACCGGGCATGGGCTTGAATGCCTTCTTTGCCTATACGGTCTGCATGATTATGGGTTACTCGTGGCAATTTGCACTGACGGCCGTATTCCTTGAAGGTCTGCTGTTTATCATGCTGACCGTCACCAACTTGCGCGAAAAGATTGTGGATGTCATCCCCAATACGCTGAAAAATGCTATCAGTGCGGGTATCGGACTATACATTGCTTTCATCGGACTGAAGAGTGCCGAAATCATCGTCAATAACGAAGCTACGCTGGTAAGCCTTGGCAATCTCTCTTCCGGATCAGCCCTGTTAGGAGTAATCGGCATTGTGCTGACTTCAGTGTTGTTAGTGAAAAACGTGAAAGGCGCATTGCTCTTTGGAATCCTCATCACCACACTGATAGGCATCCCCTTAGGAGTGACCCACTTCGACGGTGTATTCAGCATACCGCCTTCGATAGAACCCATCTTCTTGAAGTTTGAATGGAACAATATCTTCACTAAAGACATGGTAATCATTGTGTTCACCCTTCTGTTTGTGGACCTCTTCGACTGCATCGGCACCGTCATCGGTGTGACTGACCGCGCCGGTATGGTAAAGGCTGATGGCAAGATTCCTAAGCTGAAAGAGGTGTTCATGGTTGACTCTATCTCTACAGCTGCCGGTGCCGCTATGGGTACAAGCACCGTGGCCGTGTATGTGGAGAGTGCCGCCGGTGTAAACGAAGGCGGACGCAGCGGTCTGACAGCGGTCATTACGGGTGCCTGCTTCCTGCTGGCTCTGTTCTTCGCCCCGCTCTTCTTGGCCATTCCGGCTGCTGCCACTACACCCGTACTGGTGTTGGTGGGACTGATGATGATGGGCTCGGTGCTGAAGGTAAACTTCACAGACTACTCAGAAGCCATCCCTGCCTTCATCTGCATCCTGTTCATGCCGCTCTCTTACAGCATCTCTGACGGTATCGTACTGGGACACTTGAGCTACATTTTCATTAACCTCTGTAGCGGACAATACAAGAAGATGACTATCGGTATGTATATTTTGGCTGTCTTCTTTCTGCTGAAATTCTTAGTATAACCCCATTCACATTGACATTCATATATGAAAAAGATATTTCTCCTCATCGCCCTGCTGACCACCACTGTACAAATGTCAGCCCAGTTGAACGTGCAGATGCACCACGATTTCGGGAACGACATTTACGGCAGCGAACTCTCTAACCGTCCGCGCTGGACAGCCACTATTGAAAACTTCACAGCCGACAAATGGGGAAGCACCTACTTCTTCGTAGATGGCAACTTTGCCGACAACACCCTGGCAAGCGTCTATGCCGAGCTGGCTCGTGAACTGCGCTTCTGGGAAGCTCCCATTGCACTGCATGTGGAATATAACGGTGGATTGGCAGGAGCGACAGGAAGCTATAACGATGCTTATTTAGTGGGTGCCGCATGGAATTGGGCAAACAAAGACTTCAGTCATACATTCTCAGTGCAGGCACTATACAAATACTTAGCAAACAACCCCAGCAGCAATCGCCACAGTTGGCAGCTTACTACCGTGTGGGGCATTCACTTTGCCAAAGGGCTCTGTACCTTCAGCGGATATGCCGACTTGTGGCATGACAACAGCGTGAACGGCTCACTGGTACTGAGCAGCGAACCCCAATTCTGGGTAAACCTATGGAAACTCAACGGAGTAGATGACGATTGCAAGTTGAGTGTAGGCACTGAAGTGGAAATCTGCAACAACCTGGTGTGGCCAACAGATGGTGTAAACAACCGCTTCTACGTCACCCCCACACTGGCAGCCAAATGGACTTTCTGAAAAAGCATTCTAAAAAATCATCATTAAATTTGAAATATGAATACCGTACAAGTAAGAGACAAGCAATTTGCCTTGTATATCCCCGAAGAGAAAATCACCCAGCGAGTAAAGGAACTGGCTGCACAGATGAATACCGACATGGCCGACAAGGATCCACTGTTCTTAGTGGTGTTGAGTGGTTCGTTCGTCTTTGCCGCTGACCTGCTACGCGAAATCACCATCCCGTGTGAAATTTCATTTATCCGTGTGGCATCTTACGAAGGAACCACCTCTACCGGACAGGTAAAACAACTGTTAGGACTGGCCGAGAGCATCAAAGGACGCACCGTGGTCATTGTAGAAGACATCATCGACTCAGGAAAAACCATGCAGGAACTCTTGCGTATGCTGGAAGAGAAAAAGCCTGCCGAAGTGCACATTTCCTCTTTGCTCGTAAAACCCGGCAATCTGAAAGTGGAATTGGACATCCCATACCGCTGCTTCGACATCGACAACGACTTTATAGTCGGTTATGGACTCGACTACGACCAGGAAGGACGCAACCTGCGCAGTATCTACAAGGTTGTTGAATGAGACAAAACTTATAAGCATCATAAAGAAAAAGCCTCGTTGTTTTGATTACAACGAGGCTTTTTCTTCAGTGACTCCGACAGGATTCAAACCTGTAACCTTCTGATCCGTAGTCAGATGCTCTATTCAGTTGAGCTACGGAGCCATCATGCTTTTGTTTAACGGGTGCAAAGGTACTGCTTTTTCTTGTATCAGCCAAATATTTCAAAGACTTTTTTATAAAAAAATACGTCTTTGAGAAAATCTATAGGCGTATGCTTCGCCATACAACATGGCTAAATAATATATATAGAGAGAGAAATTGATAGACTTCCATTTCAACACAAAAAAAACTGGTTCATCCGACATTTCGAGTGATACGGCAGTCATGTAGTGCATAGAGCCTTAGCTTAAAATACCTCTCATCCCTGAATCCATATGCTTTTCTTTTCATCACCTTTATCTTGTTGTTG
>JAFUPU010000082.1 GCA_017472635.1 Bacteroidaceae bacterium | reverse complement strand
ACCCGTATTGTCTCGAAACAATATGTCGAATCACTGAGATGCACATATCT
Source organism: Bacteroidaceae bacterium (assembly GCA_017472635.1). Taxonomy (GTDB): domain Bacteria; phylum Bacteroidota; class Bacteroidia; order Bacteroidales; family Bacteroidaceae; genus Phocaeicola_A. The sequence continues at coordinate 27,024 of JAFUPU010000082.1, read as the reverse complement.
AAGCCCCAAGTATGATTTTAGCGCATCAATACAGGGGCTGAAAAATATTCTTCAGAATAAAGACGAGCGCTTTATCGTTGAAGGTCTTAAATTAATAGAACCCCGAGTAAAAGATTTTATCTTCACTGACAAAGAAATGTTGGTTGATGTAGGGCTGACAAAACGAATCCCAATCAATATGATGGGAGATGGGGCAAGAAAGATTGTTTCTTTTCTAACTGCAATATATGATTGCAAGGATGGCGCTTTGCTTGTAGATGAGATCAGTAATGGTTTTCATTATTCCGTAATGTGCTGTTTATGGAAAGTTCTTATAAATGCTGCTATTAAAAATAATACTCAGTTGTTTGTGACAACTCATGACGTTGATTCCATAAAAGGACTACGTGATGCTGCACTTGAAAATCATAAAGATTTTGTTGCCACTTTCAAATTATTAAAAACAAATGATGATGAATTAAAGGCATATCATTATTCTTTAGAAAGCCTGGACTATTCTATTAACCAAGAAATTGAAGTGAGATAAAAATGACTAAGATTTTCATTGAAGCAGAGGATAAGACAACACCAGAACACAACTTCCTTAAAACGATTGTAGATTTGCATTTTCCTGACAAAGAAGTTGATTTTATATGTATTGGCGGAATTGGCAACCTTTTTAACGAAACGAATCTCAATCAGATTTCTCAAGCTCAAGCAGTTGAAGAACAAGTGCTTATCTTAATTGATGCAGACACCGTTGCCAAAGGATTCGGATTCGCAAAGCGCAAAGCAGAGATAGAGAAAGATATGCAGACGCTAAAACTCTCTGTCCCATACTTTATCTATCCAAACAACAATGATGACGGGGAAGTGGAGACTTTAATGGAATCTGCAGCCCGACGTGATTTGCATCAAGTCTTTTTTGACTGTTTTGAGGATTATGAGAAATGTGTCTCAGGTGTAAAGGACAAATCAGGAGAAGCATTATACAACACTCCTAACTTAAAAGGCAAGTTACACACTTATATGAATACCCAAAAGCTAAACAATAAATTGCGAAGAAAATTGGGCTCCGGAGATTGGTTGTTCAACAACACTAATTATTGGGATTTGAATGCAGCATCCTTACAACCTTTAAAGGATTTTTTAGCAATTAATCTTAAATAAAACCACTTTTCACCTGATGAACACTTGGTATTCAACGGGTACGGGGAGTTTGCAGCCATTGATTTGCCCGTTCCGAATTAATTGCTTATCTTTGCACCGGTTTAACCTCCTTTCTTTTAGGGAGTCGGGGGATGGGGAGAAGGAAGATTGGTACTGTGATTTCTTTCCATCCTTTTTTACCTATCTTACTTTTTCATTGTCCAAAGCAGAAGCATGGGGTTGTTGTCTTCGGCACATTGCTTCATCATCTTCACAAGCTGGGGTTCCAATCTATCCTGTCCAGATTGGTCTGCCAAATTCAAAAAGTGCTTTATCATACGATAAGAGGCTTCATAAACAAAAAGAAAGCTATACCTTGTAATTTTTCTCATCATTCAATCTTCTTTGCTTTATTCAAAAACAATGTCTGTTGCCAATATACCGGTTTACCGTCAATCGTAACTCCCTCGATGGTAAGGGTGTAGTTGCGGGGTGAGTCGGAGGTGTAGAAGGCAATGCTTCCTTTTCCTTCCTTGTCTGTCTGTACCGACGGATTCCAATAGAGAGTGGTACGCTTGTCATCGCGTGGCTGCTGTTTCTTCTCTTCGGTATCATAAGCCGGATGATAGAAATAGGCAGGACAAGCATATCCCTTAGGCCAAATAACCCGTTTGCGGGGATCAGGCGTTCCCTGACTAAATCCGTGCCCTTTCTTGAAACGGACCAACAAAGCTGAGAAGGAGCCACTATCGTCTGCCCTCAAATATCCCTCTTCTTCCTTAACGGGAAAACTACCAGCCCCTTGATATCGTGGCAAAAACTCAACGCGATCAATATCATAGAGGTATATCCGCTCCAACATCTGCCCCATATCCACACCATAAAACCGACTGCCATTACTGGTCAACAGAATCATCAGCCTGCCCCATGCGGAATAGCCGCCCAAGTTGACCTGTCCGTCATAAACACTGGTGGTACCTGCAGGAAAAAAGAGCCCATTATGTGTTGTCTTCATCATGCGATGAATCAAATCGCTTAAGGTTACGACTTCATTGGGGTCGTAAGCCTCTTGTAACTCTTTCAGGTCCAGACTCTCTGCAAAGAAATGGTCGCGTACCAACCGACTTCGTTTCTTCTCTTTCACCAGAATATCAGGCAGGTATACCATAGTCTCATCACCTTTTAAATAATCTCTCTGAACAGATACCTTATTATATAGAGTATCAACCACAAAGTTCTGACTCCGGTAATTGGAACCCGGATAGGTCGGCTTGTCAAAAAGTATTTTGCGGTGCATCTTTTTCTTACTCAACAGACGCACACCAAAATAGGTAGAATCAACAAAGTCTAACCCTGCAAGACAGAATGTACCATCACGTTGCAATACAGCCGAAGCAGACTTTTTCTCATCCGGATTGTATATCCCTATCAGGTTGTTACGTTCTGCCTCAGGAATACCCTCTACCCTGCCGCTGATGTATTGTGTATCCTCTATCTGATACGGCAATGTGTACACATTAGGCATACGTAGGTTAGAGGTTTCAAAACGACTCCATCCGTGTGTCAACATCACCAAATCCAATTCACGCTGCCGGTTGCTTCCTGCCTCGAAATACCATCCGGGGTCCTCTATCCGCCCTTTAAGTTCGCTGGTAAGCAACAAGTCACTTACAATATTATCGCATTGTTTGTCGGGGATGATTTTTGAAGAATCTGTCAAGCTCACGGAACAATCGCTGACTAAAGGGTTCCCTTTTTCATCTTTTAAGCAAAAATCTATCTGCACCCGTTCACGCTTGTCATATAAGGGATGTTCACTCTCTATCTTCCATTGGTTGGAACGAATCTCATTGTCAACAAAAACCAACCGACGACTCAACACATCTCCACGCTCGCTACACACCAACACTTGATTTATTCCATCGGGCCATTGCCTGGTTGAAAGGAGGGTATCACCGGTATAAGAGAATGCTCCTGTACAAATGCCTCGGGCATGAGTCACAACCTGTAGTCCATCCAACGCCTGTCCGCTTGTCAGGCAATCGACGTGAAGTAACGAATCTCCCTTAGCGTCTACCCTTAAAGCTATTCCCGACCGGACAATCTCAGGAAGCGTAAAAATCTTCTCCTTACCATTCTGCAACGAGACAGTCTCTGCTATCAGTTTACCCTGTGCAGGTATCTCACATTCCACAGTTCCCATACCTTTATGGCGGGTCTCAAAATGGCAGAGCGTTTCACCTTGCTCAGTACGGATAACACCTTTAACCTCTTCTGAATGTCCATCGCTACGTTGGGCAATAAAAGCGATACGTTGCCGAACACCTCCCAACAAAGGCCCTCCTTCAGGAAGGAAGGTCACTGCATAGTCGTAAGACTTCACCTTCTTACCTGTTTCCTTCGACATGGCATTGCGAATAGCCAGTTCTTTCTCGGCAAAGAAGCATGAATCAAAATTACGCATCCATTCGGTATATCCACGTAAGACATAATCACCATCCGGCAAATCAGCATCCAACGGAATACAATTGTGGAAACACAATCCGTCGCGTTTCAGCTTTTGTCGGGAAATCAACGAATCGTTTCTACTCAATAGTTCTACATAGATATAGTTTGTCTTCACCAAAAAGGAATGGGTGTCGGCATTGACCAGCGTACCTCTGAACCAGATGGTGTCACCGGCGGCATAATAGGGCTTGTCGGTATGCAAGTAGAGTTTCTCACGCATCAGACCCTGTTCATTACGGAAAAATGACTCGAACGGCTGTCGGGCTAATGCCAACATGGGGACGACCAAAAATGTCATTATGGAAAGAATTGTATGCATACCTTCAATTTTAAGCGATCCGAATGGTTGGATTATTTTTTATACATTGACGGCACAAAAATACAACAAATCTTACATATAGACAACAGAAAAGACAAAAATGTAACAATACGAATTGATATAACACTTATATATCAACCAATTACCGTATTAAGAACTTAAAATTGTCACAAAAACCAACCCTTACAGCATGGGAAAAGATCCTTTACAGGCTATATATCCATTTTCTTTTAAAGAGGTTTCAACCCCATCTGAGTTGCTTTTTTTAACATATATTGATAGGCGGCATCATAGTCGTTGGGGATGACACCGTCGAGGATGGCATCTTTGATGGACATCTTCAACGAACCCACTTCGCGACAAGGAGGGAGTCCGAACAGTTGCATAATCTCTTCACCACTGATGGGAGGTTGGAAATTACGGATACGGTCACGCTCTTCCAAGTCTACCAACTTCACCCGCACCAACTTGAAATTGTCGAGGAAACGTTGTTTGCGCTCATTATTTTTAGAGGTGATATCTGCCTCACACAACAGCATCAGGTCATCGATGTCATCTCCCGCCTCGAACAACAGACGACGTACCGCACTGTCGGTCACCTCTTCATCGGCAATGACGATAGGGCGCATGTGCAATCCCACTAACTTCTGCACATACTTCATCTTTTCGTTCATCGGGAGCTTCATATTGCGGAATATAGCGGGAATCATCTTTTCACCCAGGTAGTTATGATTGTGAAAGGTCCAACCGATACGAGGTTCCCAACGCTTGGAACGTGGTTTGCCTATATCGTGCAAGAGGGCAGCCCAACGCAACCAGAGATTGTCGGTCTGTCGTGCCACATTATCAAGTACCTCGAGGGTATGATAGAAATTGTCTTTGTGTGCCTTGCCATTGCGTGTCTCCACCCCTTGCAATGCCACCAACTCGGGGAAAATGATAGAGAGGAGTCCGCTCCGGTCGAGGTCGATAAAACCACGGGAGGGAACCGGAGAGAGAATTATCTTGTTTAATTCGTCGGCTATACGCTCTTTGGAAATGATTTCAATGCGCTGATGGTTGCGACACAACGACTCAAAAGTTTCATCGTCGATATAAAACTTCAGTTGGGATGCAAAACGTATGCAACGCATCATACGCAGAGGGTCATCACTGAATGTAATATCGGGGTCAAGCGGAGTACGGATTGTTTTATCGCGCATATCATCGAGCCCTCCAAAGGGGTCTACCAATTCACCAAACCGATGTGCATTGAGACAGACAGCCAATGCGTTGATGGTAAAATCGCGCCGATTCTGATCGTCTTCCAACGTACCGTCTTCCACAATGGGCTTACGTGAATTGCGCTGATAAGACTCACGACGTGCTCCCACAAACTCCACTTCGGTATGATGGTATTTGACTTGTGCCGTACCAAAATTCTTGAAAACGCTCAAGTGAGCACCTTTACCCAGACGACGGGCAAGCGCCTCTGCCATCTGTATGCCACTGCCTACAACCACCACATCGATATCCTTAGAGGGACGCTGCAGAAAGAGATCGCGCACATAGCCGCCAACGACGTAACACTCCAGCCCCAACTTGTCTGCCGTTGCCGATATCTGATGAAATATATTGTCGGACAGTTTGTCCTTCAGTGCCTCTTGAGAAAGTTCCAACATTTGGTTCGCATTTATTGATTTTGGGGTGCAAAGTTAGGTCTTTTTCGGGAGATGGCAAAACTCTTTGTTCAATAAAGAGGCAAGAAGTTGGTAGAGTGACGAATTATTCGTAACTTTGCGGGCAATGTTTGACAAACAATCCATTATGAAGAAAAAAGTGACATGGCTTGCCCTGTATTGTCTGCTTGCCGGAATGGCTTCGTGCGGAGACAACGGAGAGGCAGAAGCAGGCAAACTGCTGGTAAAAGCAGAAGCGGCACTCAATGCCGGACAATTTAACGAAGCCAAAATAGAGATTGACAGCATCCGGGTGCTTTACCCTAAAGCCTTTGAAGCACGGAAAGCCGGCATTGCCTTGATGCAACGCATCGACTTGAAGGAGCAGGAACGGAGTGTAGCTTTTCTGGACAGTACACTTGCTTCGCTGCAGGCACAAGCCGAAGAACGATGCAAGGGGTTTGTGTTTGAAAAAGACACGGCATACCAAGACTTGGGCAACTACTTCCACCCCACACAGACGGTAGAGAAGAACATCAACCGTTCATTCCTGCGTGCACAAGTCAACGAAAAAGGGAAGATGACACTCACTTCCATCTATTGCGGACCACGCAATGCCCACCACACTTCAGTGAAGGTTGAGGCACCCGACGGAACTTTTGCCGAGACTCCGGCATCTGACGACATCTATGAAAGCAACGACTTGGGATGGAAAATAGAAAAAGCTGACTACCCTCAGGGAAAAGACGGCGGAGTGATGGCTTTCATTGCCCTGAATGCAGAACAGCCACTCTATGTCACATTCCGTGGAGAACGTACCTATAAAAGCCGTATGCCGGCTAACGACAAGACAGCAATTGCCGAACTGCAGAAACTGGCACAACTGCTAAGTGCCATCGAACAGGCGAAACGCGACAAGGAGGAAGCACTCAGAAAAATCACATTCATAAAACACAAAATGCAGGAAAATCAAACAGAAAAGTGACATTTGGTACATTTTATCATCAGAAAATAATCATTTCTCCGCAATAATTACTACTTTTGCAACCTATATCAAAGCCGGCACGACCAATTACCGGCTTTTCATCAATTAAACAAACAACATAGAGACCAATGAAAGTAATGAAATTTGGCGGAACAGCCGTAGGTTCCGTAGAAAGCATTCTTAACGTCAAAAAAATAGTTGAAGCTTGCAACGAGCCGGCTGTAGTGATTGTATCGGCACTGGGAGGTATCACCGACAAGCTGATTCAGACTTCGGAGTTGGCTGAAAAAGGTGACATCAAATACCTCGATGCTTATGAAGAGATGGTAGAAAGACACCAACAGATGATTGAAGCTGTCATCCCAGCAGGAACCAAACGTGAGCAGCTGTTGGAGACCGTAAACGCATTGTTGGCAGACCTGAAGAGCATCTATCAGGGAGTCTACCTGATTAAAGACCTCTCAGAAAAGACACAAAACGTCATTGTCAGCTATGGCGAACGCATCTCGTCAAACATTGTAACGGCACTGATAGAAGGTGCACAACGCTATGATGCGCTCGACTTCATCAAGACTGAAAAGAAACAGGGAAGAGACGAGTTGCAGACCGAACTGACAAACACGCTGGTGAACAAGGCATTCGAACACTTTGAAAGCAAACATAAAGTTGCCATCGTACCGGGATTTATCGCTACTGACCGACAGACAGGCGAGGTAACAAACCTGGGACGGGGCGGTTCAGACTATACAGCCAGTCTCATTGCTGCCGCACTGGATGCCAACGTGCTGGAGATATGGACCGATGTGGACGGATTCATGACTGCCGACCCACGTGTAATCAATACAGCATACACCATAGACAAATTGTCGTATGTAGAGGCTATGGAACTTTGTAACTTTGGTGCAAAGGTGGTATATCCGCCGACCATCTATCCGGTGTGCATCAAGAACATTCCGATACTCATCAAAAATACATTCCACCCCGAAGCTCCCGGAACTATCATCGAGCAGAACTGTGGTGACAACACACGCGCTATCAAAGGTATCTCATCGATTACCGGAACAAGCCTCATCAACGTATCGGGACTTTCGATGGTGGGAGTCATCGGAGTAAACCGACGCATCTTCTCGGTCTTGGCAGAAAACGGAATCAGTGTATTCATGGTCAGCCAAGCCTCTTCAGAGAACAGTACCTCCATCGGGGTAAGAGGAGAAGATGCGGCAAAAGCATGTGAAGTGCTGAATGCAGAATTTGCCAAAGAGATAGAGACCGGTGCCATGTATCGGATGAAGGTGGAAAGCGACCTTGCAACCGTGGCTGTAGTGGGTGAAAACATGAAACATACACCGGGTATAGCCGGCAAGCTGTTTGGCACATTAGGCAGAAACGGTATCAGCGTGATAGCATGTGCACAGGGAGCTTCAGAGACAAACATCTCGTTTGTGGTAGAGGGGAAATCATTACGCAAGACGCTGAACGTCATACATGACAGCTTCTTCTTGTCAGAATACCAGGTACTGAACCTCTTCATCTGTGGAGTGGGTACCGTAGGAGGAAGTCTGATTGAACAGATTGCCGGTCAACGAGAGCGCCTGATGAAAGAGCGCGGACTGAAGCTGAACGTGGTGGGAATTGCCAGCGGACACAATGCCATATTCTGCCGCGAAGGAATAGACCTTTCCACTTACCGCGAAGAGTTGAAGAAGGGAGCACCGGGAAGTATCGAACGGTTGAAAGAAGAGGTGATAGGAATGAACATCTTCAACTCAGTGTTTGTCGACTGTACGGCAAGTGCCGAGGTGGCATCGCTCTACCACGACTTCTTTGAGCATAGCATCTCGGTAGTGGCAGCCAACAAGGTGGCAGCCTCATCGGCATACGAAAATTATGCCAAGCTGAAAGAGATGGCACGAAAACGAGGCGTAAAATTCTTGTTTGAGACAAACGTGGGTGCCGGACTGCCCATCATCAACACCATCAATGACCTGAAGAACTCGGGAGACAACATCCTGAAGTTGGAAGCGGTGTTGAGCGGTACACTCAACTATATATTTAATACCATCAGTGGAGAGATTCCTTTCAGCCGCACGGTAAGATTAGCTAAAGAGGAGGGATATGCAGAACCAGACCCACGCATCGACCTGAGCGGAAAGGATGTCATCAGAAAGCTGGTGATACTGAGCCGCGAAGCCGGATACAGGATAAATCAAGAGGATGTGGAGGCACATCTGTTTATTCCTGCCGAATTGTTCGAGGGAGATATCGAACAGTTCTGGAGCAGACTGGATGAATTGGATGCAGACTTTGAAGCACGCCGGAAAGTGCTCGAAAAAGAGCACAAACGTTGGCGCTTCGTTGCAAGACTGGTCGACGGGAAAGCGACTGTAGCACTGGAGGAGGTGAGCGAACATCATCCGTTCTACGACCTGGAGGGCTCAAATAACATCATCCTCATCACCACCGAACGTTACCACGATTATCCGATGTTGATACAGGGCTATGGAGCCGGTGCCAGTGTAACGGCAGCCGGCGTATTTGCTGACATTATGAGCATTGCTAATATTTAAATTTGATTGAGAATTGACAAGTTGACTGGTATTTAACAAAAGAGATGAAACATATAATTCTATTGGGTGATGGTATGGCAGATTGGCAGATTGCCTCATTGGATGGTAAGACTTTGCTGCAACATGCCAACACACCCTACATGGACAAACTGGCGAGCCTGGGACGCACAGGGATGTTGAAGACAATACCTGCCGGATTCCATCCGGGAAGCGAAGTGGCAAATACGGCAATCTTAGGATATGACCTGGAAAAGGTATATGAAGGACGTGGCTCGCTGGAGGCTGCCAGTATAGGAGTGGAACTGCAACCGGGAGATATGGCCATGCGGTGCAACCTGATATGTGTGGCTGATGGAAACATAAAGAATCATTCAGCCGGTCATATCACGACCGAAGAGGCTGACATCCTCATCCGATTCCTGCAAGAGAAGTTAGGAGACGAACGGGTGACTTTCACTCCGGGCATCCAATACAGACACCTGTTGGTCATCAAAGGAGGAGACAAGAGAATTGCCTGTACCCCACCGCATGATGTACCGGGACAACCATTTGAGCCATTAATGGTTAAAGCAGAAGTTCCCGAGGCACAAGAGACTGCCGACCTGATAAACCGACTGATTGTAGCGTCGATGGAGTTATTGGAAAATCATCCTGTCAACCTGAAGCGAAAAGAAGCAGGCAACGATGCAGCAAACAGCATTTGGCCTTGGTCGCCCGGATATCGTCCACAAATGGAGACACTTGCCACTACCTATCCCGCAATAAAAAGCGGAGCTGTCATCTCTGCCGTAGACCTCATTAAAGGTATCGGACATTACGCCGGATTGAGGAACATCGAGGTAGAAGGAGCAACCGGACTCTACGACACGAATTATGCCGGTAAGGTTGAAGCCGCACTTGAGGCGCTGAAGACCGACGACTTTGTTTACCTGCATGTAGAGGCAAGCGATGAAGCAGGGCATGAGGGCAACAAGGAGCTGAAACAACGTACGATTGAAGACTTTGACCAAAAGGTCGTGGGGGCTATTTACGAGCAGGTAAAAGAGTGGAACGAACCGGTAGCCATCGCTGTATTGCCCGACCATCCGACTCCCTGCGAACTGCGTACACATACAGCCGAGCCCATTCCGTTTCTCATCTATCACCCGGGTATACAACCAGATGAGGTGACAACGTTCGACGAACTATCATGCCAACATGGCGTATACGGAACATTAGAGAAAGACGAATTCATGCAGGTTTTCATGAAACAATAGACAGATACTTAAAACAACATTATGAAATATTATAGTACGAACAACCGCAATAACGAAGCGACACTACGCGATGCTGTAGTGAAAGGACTGGCATCTGACCGAGGACTCTATATGCCTGAAAGAATCAAGCCTCTGCCCAAAGAGTTTTTTGACGAAATAGATACCTTGTCACTACAAGAGATTTCTTACCGTGTGGCTGATGCCTTTTTCGGAGAAGAGGTTCCTGCCGATGTATTGAAACAGCTTGTCTATGACACAATGAACTTTGACATCCCGTTGGTAAAGGTGACCGACACAATACATTCACTGGAGATGTTCCATGGTCCCACTTTGGCATTCAAGGATGTAGGTGCACGCTTCATGGCACGCCTGTTGGGATACTTCATCCGCCAAGAAGGTAAAGAACAGGTGAACGTGCTGGTAGCCACATCGGGCGATACAGGAAGTGCGGTAGCCAACGGATTCTTGGGAGTTGAAGGAATCCATGTGTATGTACTGTATCCTAAAGGAAAGGTCAGCGAAATACAAGAAAAACAATTCACCACCTTGGGGCAGAACATTACCGCCCTCGAGGTTGACGGTGTGTTTGATGACTGCCAGGCACTGGTGAAGAGCGCATTCATGGACAGCGAGCTGAATGCACACATGAAGTTGACATCAGCAAACTCCATCAACGTTGCCCGCTTCTTGCCACAAGCTTTCTACTACTTCTATGCTTATGCACAACTGAAAAAAGCAGGAAAGGCAGACAACATGGTGGTGTGTGTACCCAGCGGAAACTTCGGAAATATCACAGCTGCCCTCTTCGGAAAACGTATGGGACTGCCGGTGAAACGATTTATTGCCGCCAACAACCGCAACGATATATTCTTCAACTACCTGCAAACGGGAGTCTATACTCCCAAACCTTCTGTTGCCACTATAGCCAACGCCATGGACGTAGGAGACCCCAGTAACTTTGCACGTATCCTCGACCTCTACGGCCACTCACACGAAGCAATTGCTGCTGATATCAGTGGTACGACCTATACCGATGAAGAGATTCGCGATACAGTCAAAAATACCTATTGTGAGACCGGCTACCTGTTAGACCCACACGGTGCTTGCGGATTCCGTGCTTTAAACGAAGGATTGCAACCTGGCGAGGTCGGTGTATTCTTGGAGACGGCTCATCCTGCCAAGTTCCTCGATACGGTTGAAGATATCATTGAGGCAAAGGTTGAAATTCCAGCCAAACTGCAGGCGTTCATGAAAGGTACCAAACAGAGTGTGCCCATGAGCAAAGAGTTTGCAGCCTTCAAAGAGTATCTGTTAGGACAATAAGCTACACTCCTCTACTGAAAGTATAAACAACCTACAAATATTGATGACTATGAGAATCAAAGCACTGTCCCTCATCTTCATGTTGATGACTACGATGATAGTTCTCACCTATGCCCAAACGACCTCTATGCAACACATAGAGAAGTTGAAACGTAATCTCGTCGCTCTACCAACTGAGAATGGAGGAGAGTTTGTGAGTTGGACATTTCTCAAAACAGATCCGCTGACTACCACGTTTGATTTGCTACGCGATGGCAAGCCCATAGCTACCAATCTGGCAACCAAGACCAATTTCATTGACCCACAAGGAACAAGCGAAAGTGAATATCAAGTGGTAGTGAAGGTGGATGGAACGGTTGTTGAAACGACCGATGCCATCAAACCTTGGACGGACTACTACAAAAGCATCAAGTTGGAGAGACCGGCAGGGGGAGTTTATCCTTTCAGGCAACGAAGCCTCGACGAAAATGGAAATATCACCGGATGGACTGATTATGTCGATACACCATACAGCTATTATCCGCACGAATGTTCCCTTGGGGACGTGGATGGCGACGGCATTTACGAACTGTTTGTGAAGTGGACTCCCACCAATCAGCAAGACAATGCACAGAGCTTTGGCAAAACAGGCAATGTATATATAGATTGCTACCGCATGGACGGCACCAAACTGTGGCGTATTGATTTGGGCGTGAACATTCGTGCAGGTTCACATTACACCCAATTCTTAGTCTACGACTTCAACAGCGACGGTCGGGCTGAAATGATTTGCAAGACGGCCCCCGGAAGCCTTGACGGACAAGGTTCTTATGTAAATCAAGCAGCTGATGAAGAAGAGATAAGATTGGCTGACAACAGCAAAGATTGGCGGACCCAAGAGGGACGAATCATCGGTGGACAGGAGTACTTGACCGTTTTTGATGGAATGACAGGTAATGCCATCCACACGGTTTTCTACAACCCGAACCGTAATACGGAATATGGTGGCGAAGCGGATGGCTCGTTCAACTGGAGCGATTCTGGAAGTGACAATGCATCATACGGAAACCGGGGCGAACGCTACCTGGCAGCCGTAGCCTATTTGGACGGAGTGGATAAAAAACCATCTGCCGTCATGTGTCGTGGCTATTATACCTATGCGTTTCTTTGGGCGGTAGACTTTGATGGAGAAAAGCTCAGCACCAAATGGCTTCATGCTTCCAGAACAAAGAGCAAAGTCGAACGGACTGATGCCAATGGCACAACAGAGACCCGCACCTACAACACCAACACCTTCGGTACAAGCAACAGCTATACAGCCTACGGACAAGGGAACCACCAGTTGGCAGTTGCCGATGTGGATAACGACAGTTATGATGAGATTATATACGGGGCAGCCACTATCGACCACGATGGTTGGTTGATGTATTCTACCGGTTTAGGACACGGAGACCGCCTTCATGTGGGTGACCTCATGCCCGACCGTCCGGGACTGGAAGTTTTCCGTTGTATAGAAAGTTCTCCTTACGGATGTGAAATACATGATGCCCGCACGGGTGAAAAGTTGTTTTATCGTACTTCCACAGGAGACACAGGCGCGTGTATGGCTGCTGACATTGATTCCAATCATCGAGGTTATGAGTTCTGGTCATCAGATGCGAAGAGTGTCTTGAATGCACAGTTGGATATTATCTCCGAGAATTGTCCCGGATACCATGGTTTCCGAATCTACTGGGACGGTGATCTGCAGGATGAATTGTTCTACAGAGGAGGTATAAACAAATGGAATGGTAATGGAGTGTCTCGCCTCTACCTGAACGGAAAGAACATTTACGACCTCGGACATTCTGGTTATGCTGATGTGGGCGGAGCCTCACTACAAGCTGATATCTTGGGCGACTGGCGTGAGGAAATGATTTGTTGGAACCAAGAAGACTCGGCAAGTATCAACCTTTTTACAACCAACATCCCGAGCAAGTATCGTGTGCCGACACTTATGCACGACCATTATTACCGGTTGGCTATTGTCCGCCAACATGTATGCTACAATCAGATGCCTATGCTCGGCTATTACCTGCCTGATGCTGATTTCTCTTACCCGGGTGAGTTTCCTGACGAAGCCGCACCTGACCTGACGAACTATGAGCTGACGAGAGAGATTGACTTCGAGAAAATGGAGGAGAGCTATATCACCACCACTTACCCCGACGAACAAAAAGGGACGGCATGGGAGCAAGGAAACAAGAAACAACAAAAGCTCTATAACACCGTTACCCCTGAAGTGATGCACGATATGCTGGCTTTCCAGACTACATACAGTGGATACGGAACAAAAGGATGGTGGATAAGCAGTAATGCCGGAGGACTCGTCACAGAGAGTGCGACCCGTTCGGCTGCCGTTTTAGGACTGAAGGAAGGAGAGGTTGTCATTTTTGAAACGACCAACCAAGTTGATGGCACACTTACCCTCACCAACGGAGACGGGAATCCTGATGGTCCTTTTGTCTATACACGGAGCAACGATGCCACCAAGTATTACTGCACAATGACAGCCAATGGACAGATTGGTTTTTGCGGAGCAAGGTATTACACAGGAGCCATCAAAAGCATAAAAGTATATACTCCAAAGGCAAGCAACATCCCCAGCCTCCCCACCGAGGATATCAAAAACCAACAAGCCGACGATACCTATTATTATATAGACGGACGCCCACTGCCCGGAAGCCCTGTTCAACCGGGTATATATATAAAGAATAGGAAATTGATTTTTTACCAATAAGCTTCAGGTATATTTCGACCGCAAAAACTTAAGCGGTCAATCGTCCGTGTACACTTTCAACCATTCAAACGGTTTGAAGCACCATCGCCTACAAAAGCTTCGCGTAGCTGTTCCAACAGTCGGCTGATGTCTTGGCGTATGCGGTCGTATAGGGGAGCCTCCTTATAAGCTGTATTTTTACGCAGGATGAAATCAACACTGCATCCGCTATGCTGATAGCTTGTCAGTTCATTTTGCATCTGCATGCTATGTTCTGCCAAGTATTTGATTTCGGTCTCACGTTCCCGCCGTAACTGGTTACATATAGGAGTAAGCAGTTTCATCACCACATTCTCGAACAGATGATGTCCCTGAATAAACAGGTAAGTAGTTTCGGGGGTCACACCCAATTCCTGCAGTTCGCTTTTCATTTTTTCAATCTCCCCTTTAGCCCGCGCATACCTTTTCTCTATGAACCGCAACTTATTCTGCACCCTTCTGCCCAATGCTTCCAATGCCTGCTCCGGTGCCTTCAGGTTTACTCCATCAATGCCGGTCACGTTGTTGAAATCGGTAATAGAGAACCTGCTGTGCAACCTCTTCCGATAAAACCATACCGACCATATAAACAGCGGATATATAGTTTGTGAGTAGAGCCGCATAAAAGTAGGCAAGTCTACCATCACATGGTCGTTGAGCGTAGCCATGACACACACTTCGTGAAGGCTCTCGGCATAACACTGGAAGTTTTCAATGGCATAAGCATAGGTGTGAAACACATAGCGGCTGTTTATGATTTGCCGTGAAGTGGAGGTAATCCCCTGCAAAAGGTAGTCATAATCTGCATCGACACAAGCAATCATGTTTTGTCCCAATCCACAGCCCAACCGATTCATCAGTGCAGCCTTTTTCCCTTTTATCAACGTATCTGAAGAGGGAAGCATCACTTGAAAATAGAATTCACCATCTTCAAACTCACTCAATAAGGTACGCCA
Organism: Bacteroidaceae bacterium; assembly: GCA_017472635.1. GTDB lineage: Bacteria > Bacteroidota > Bacteroidia > Bacteroidales > Bacteroidaceae > Phocaeicola_A. Next base: position 11,548 of record JAFUPU010000082.1, on the reverse strand, counting down.
AAAAAGGATATCGTCGTAACTCTCGACATAAGCCACAATCTTCTTTCGAGATTTTTTCGGCTTCAATAAATTGGCAGCCTCAATGTATCTTGAACTGATATTGTCGACCAAACGTTTCCCCATTGCTTGCCTGTGATTAGATTAACTACATCAAACGGTGATATCACTGACTTCGGTAACTGCATCTTGCCAACCATCCATCACCATAGCCGGTGAATGGGTAGTGAGGATAATCTGTACCTGCCCATTGAGCGAACGTATGAGCCGGATAAGTTGCTGCTGCCACTCGATGTGCAGACTCACCTCCGGTTCGTCCATAAACAACACGGTAGGTTGGTTGTCTTGTACCAACACGGTCAAGAGGATGACCAACATCTGCTTCTCACCCGACGAAAGTTGGTAGGGATTCAAAGTTTCACCGGCTTGGTCAAACATGATTTCGTTGCTACCCCGCAAAATCTTTTTCCCCGTTTCGCTGAAAAGGTCATCAATGATATCTTGGAACATCTTCTTCGGAATGGCAAGACGCGAGGCTTGTGCCTGTCCTTCCTCTGTCCCTTCCGACAGTTGGGCTATTATCCGGTTGCCTATGTTCACCTGATAATCCAAATAACGGCGCTGCAGTTGGTAGAGTTGCCAGTCCAACTCGGTCTGTACATTCCTGTCTGACAATTTTTCAAGCAAATCGCCATGAAGCAACGGACGGTCAAAACTGCGAATTACATCAAAGCGGACTGCTTTTGCCTCTTTAGGATGAAAAGTCATCTTCACGGTAGCATCTTCTTCAGTGATTGTCTTTTGAGTCAATATTCCCACCGACTCGTTAAGGATGGTACTCTTACCTATTCCATTAATACCACTCAAGATGTTGACATCCGGTCGCAATTCCCACACAATCTTCTTCCGTCCCCACAGAGCCTTTATCTCTATACGTTGGATATAATCGGCAAACTCATTCATAACGGTTGTTCTATTTTTAATTAAGAGATATGCAAAAATAAAAAAAAACGGGGAAAGTGCCATCATCCACCTCTTTTTTTCTGCTTTCTCCACACATGATTTGCAGAAAATATAGAGAAAAAGAACTAATACGGTAAAAAATGGAATGTTAACTTAAGTTTTTTTCCTATTTTTGTGCATTCAAAATGGTAAGAAATACCTAATTACACGAATTCTATATTCAAAACAAATAAAAATACGCTTATGAAAAGAACATTTTTATTGATGGCTTTGGCAGCAAGCCTTTCGGGATGTACCGACAACCGGCTGCCTTACCAGAATGACTCGCTGACACCCCAAGAACGTGCCGAGGATCTGGTAAAGAGACTGACCATTGAAGAGAAAGTGGCATTGATGCAAAACAACTCACCGGCTGTCGAGCGCTTGGGCATCAAGCCTTACGAATGGTGGAATGAAGCATTGCATGGAGTAGGAAGATCAGGGCTTGCTACTGTTTTTCCACAAGCTATCGGTATGGGAGCCTCGTTCAACGATTCGCTTTTACACGAGACTTTCAATGCTGTCAGTGACGAAGCACGAGCCAAAACCCGAATGGCACGCGAGAAAGGAAGTTACAAGAGATACCAAGGTCTGACTTTCTGGACACCCAACATCAACATCTTCCGTGACCCACGGTGGGGACGCGGACAGGAGACTTACAGTGAAGACCCCTACCACACCGCCCAAATGGGTATGGCTGTAGTACGCGGATTGCAAGGTCCCGAAGACAGCAAATACGACAAGACACACGCCTGTGCCAAGCACTTTGCCGTACACTCCGGACCGGAATGGAACCGTCATAGTTTCGACGCAGAGAACATAGACCCGCGCGACCTGCACGAAACTTACCTGCCTGCTTTCAAAGACCTGGTACAAAAGACAAAAGTGAAAGAGGTGATGTGTGCCTACAACCGCTATGAGGGAGACCCTTGTTGTGGCAGTGACAGACTGTTGATGCACATCTTGCGGAATGAATGGGGATTTGACGGAATTGTTGTCAGTGACTGTGGAGCGATACGCGACTTCTTCATGGAGAAACACCATGAGACTCACAAAGATGCGGCTGACGCATCGGCTGCTGCCGTACTGAGCGGTACAGATCTGGAGTGTGGAAGTTCATACAAGGCATTGGTTGATGCTGTGAAAAACGGACTTATTAAAGAAGAAGATATTGACCGTGCTGTAACACGCCTGATGAAAGCCCGCTTCGAATTGGGTGAGATGGATGAATCAACCGAGTGGGACGAGATTCCCAACTCTGTAGTGAACAGCAAAGAGCACCAACAACTCGCCCTGCAGATGGCACGCGAATCTATGACCTTGCTGCAAAACAAGAACAACCTGTTGCCGCTGGGTAAAGACCAAGTGGTAGCGTTGATTGGTCCTAACGCCAATGACTCGGTAATGCAATGGGGTAACTACAACGGATTCCCCGGACATACCGTAACCTTGCTTGAGGCTATAAAGGAGGTATTGCCCGCCGAGCAACTTATTTACCAACCCGCTTGCGACCGCACGTCTGACCACTTGTTTATCAGTGTATTTGACCAATGTGCCACTGAAAACGGCAATGGATTTGACGCTACATTCTGGGACAACAACACTTATGAGGGAGAGCCTGTAGCCAAAACCCGCCAGACTACACCTATCTTATTTACCACCGATGGAGCTACGGCTGTAGCACCGGGCGTACCTTTGACCAAGTTCTCAGGAATCTACAAGTCTACCTATACCCCGAAAGAGAACGGACGCGTAGAATTTACCATCAAGATGAGAGGTGAATACAAGCTGTTGGTTAACGGCAAAGAGGTAAGTACTGACGAAGGTGCCATCAAGCAGACAAAATCAATCTACCAGATGCCCGTTAAAGCCGGAGAGAAATATGACATCGAACTGCAATATCGTCACATAGAGAAATCAGCGAACCTGAGCTTTGATATGGGATTCGGACAACCCGTGAACACACAAAAGCTGTTGAAGCAACTCGAGAAAGCCGACGTAGTGATTTTTGCCGGCGGTATTGCTCCCAGCCTCGAAGGGGAAGAGATGCCGGTCAGTGCTCCCGGATTCAAAGGTGGCGACCGCATAGACATCCAACTTCCCGCCATCCAGCGTCAGGTGCTTGCTGCTCTGAAACATGCCGGAAAGAAAGTGGTATTCGTAAACTACTCTGGAAGTGCCATGGGCTTGTTGCCTGAAAGCAACAACTGCGACGCCATCTTGCAAGCCTGGTATCCGGGACAAGCCGGAGGAACCGCAGTATGCGATGTACTCTTCGGTAACTACAATCCTGCCGGACGCCTGCCGGTTACATTCTATACCGACACACTGCAACTGCCCGACTTCCAAGACTACTCTATGAAGGGACGTACCTACCGCTACATGAACGACAAACCTCTCTACCCCTTCGGACATGGATTGAGCTACACTACTTTTGCATACGGAAAAGCCAATGTGGCAGACGGCAAGTTGGAAATCCCTGTTACCAATACAGGCGAGAGAGACGGTCAAGAGGTGGTACAGCTCTACCTCAACCGCCCAGACGACAAAGAGGGCCCCAAAAAGACATTGCGTGGATTCAAACGCGTAACAATCCCTGCCGGTGAAACACGTACCGTCACCTTTACACTTGACGACGAAACCTTCAACTGGTGGGATGCAGCCAGCAATGCCGTACGTCCGCTTGCAGGCGAATACTTGCTGATGTATGGAGGAAGCTCTGACGATGCTGCCTTAACCACCATACCTTACAGTTACAAGTAACTATCAGGAAGTGAACGAACGATTGTAAAATAGAGTAAACGTATCAACTAAGACATCAGGCGCGGATTAAGCAGATTTCACGGACGGATTATGACCATTAGAGAAAAAATCCGTATCAGGCTGCTTAATTCGCGCCTGTGTTCGTTGTCAACACACTGAACAAACAGAGAAATACACACAAACCTTCTTTTAAACTCATCATCAACTATGTCTGCCGGCATCACTCACCTCAACCGCCAATACGAACTGCTGCAAAAAGAGTATCAATACGAGAAAGAGAGTTTCCAGAAACAAACCGAACTGAGGGGCATACCGAGTAAAGTGAAACGTGGGATATGCTGGTATCCCATACACGTAGGAAGAAGCTACTACAACTCGCTGAACCAACTGGTCACAGAGATCGAACGCACCGAAGACCTTGACGTCGAGCATAACTTCGAACCCGGACGACCGGTCTGTCTCTTCACCCAACATTTCGACGGAACGCTCCGTTTCCTCTCTTTCATCGCTACGGTCAGCTATGCTGAAGAGAACCGGATGGTGATAACACTGCCCGGCGTAGAGGCATTGACAGAGATTGGGACTGCCGAACGTTTGGGGATACAACTCTATTTCGATGAGTATACCTATCGGCTGATGTTTGAAAGCCTGAAACAGGTGATACATGCCAAAGAGGGGCGCCTGGCTGAACTGCGCGACATCTGCCATGGCACCCTGCCAACCTCGGCTTTCCAGTTTGGTGACATCCGTTTCCCGTGGCTAAACGAGAGTCAGGAAAAGGCAGTAAACAAAGTGCTTCGGGCAAAAGATGTAGCTATCGTACACGGACCTCCCGGGACGGGAAAGACCACCACCCTGGTAGAGGCTATACACGAAACCTTACGCCGCGAAAGTCAAGTTCTGGTTTGTGCGCAAAGCAACATGGCTGTCGACTGGATAAGTGAGAAGCTTGTCGACCGCGGCATATCAGTCTTGCGCATAGGGAATCCGACGCGGGTTAACGACAAGATGCTCTCTTTCACCTATGAACGGAAATTTGAAGCACACCCCGACTATCCGACCCTGTGGGGCATCCGAAAAGCTATCAGAGAGCTACAGCAACAGCGGAAAAGGGGACAGGGTGAAAAATGGCATCAAAAAATCAGTTCACTACGCGACCGGGCAACCGAACTGGAGATACGCATCAATGCCGACTTGATGGACGAAGCCCGGGTCATCACATCCACCCTGACCGGCAGTGCCAACCGGATATTGGCAGGAACCAGGTTTGCCACCTTATTTATAGATGAAGCCGCACAAGCGCTTGAGGCTGCTTGTTGGATTGCTATCCGAAAAGCCGACCGCATCATTCTGGCAGGAGATCATCAGCAACTTCCTCCCACCATCAAATGTGTTGAAGCGGCTCGGGGCGGACTGGACCATACGCTGATGCAGACTATCGTAGCACGCCACCCTGAAGTGGTGAGCCTGCTGAATGTGCAATACCGGATGAACGAAGAGATTATGAAATTCTCATCAGACTGGTTTTACCAGGGCAAACTGAAAGCTGCTCCCGAGGTAAAATACCGGGGTATTCTCGACTACGATACGCCCATGGAATGGATTGACACCGAAGAGTCTGACTGCCACGAAGAGTATGTCTGCCTCACCGCCGGCAGGATAAACAAGGCTGAAGCCGACCTCACATTAGCGCACCTGCAAAACTACATCAACCGGATAGGCAAACACCGCATCTTGGAAGAACGAATCGATTTCGGCATCATCTCCCCCTATAAGGCACAGGTGCAATACCTGCGTCAGGCAATCAAGCGGGAACCTTTTTTCAAACCATTCCGCCACCTGTTTTCGGTAAACACGGTGGATGGTTTTCAAGGGCAAGAACGGGATGTTATCTTAATTTCACTGGTGCGCAACAACGAGGAGGGACAAATCGGATTCCTCAACGACTTGCGGCGCATGAATGTAGCCATCACACGTGCCCGCATGAAACTTATCATTTTAGGTAATGTACCCACTTTGACACGTCATCCTTTCTATAAGAGACTGTATGAGCATATAACCAAACAGGGGGCAGAATAATAAGATACATTTAGGCACGGTTTTTCCACATTGCAGTTGGAATATTCCGTGCCTAAAAACTTTATAAAGTATTACTTTTCTATACGTAAATAACGGCTACAAGACAGCCTTAAGACGGGTCAGGAACTCTGCAGCCTCAGCCATGCTCAACGAGAGTGGAGGAAGCAGACGGATGACATTTGTGCCACTGACTCCGGTAAATACATGCTGCTCTTTCAACAGCTTCAGGCGCAACTCCTTGATGGGTTGTTCAAACTCCATGCCAATCATCAGTCCCTCTCCGCGGACCTCTTTGATTTGAGGCAACGTCTTCAACTCATCCATCAGGTATTGTCCCACACGGGCGGCATTCTCCACCAATCCCTCTTGCTCAATCACATCCATGACAGCCAATGCCGCAGCACATGCCAAGTGGTTTCCACCAAAAGTAGTTCCCAGCTGACCATACACCGCCTTGTATTTAGGACTGATAAGCACTCCTCCCATAGGGAATCCGTTGGCTATACCCTTTGCCACGGTTATCATATCGGGCTTTACACCCAAGTGTTGGTGAGCAAAGAATTTGCCGCTACGTCCGTATCCACACTGTATCTCATCGCAGATAAGCACGGTATCGGTACGGTCACAAGCCTCGCGCAACCCTTCCAAAAATTCAGAAGTGACCATGCGTATTCCGCCTACGCCTTGGATGCATTCGACAATGACAGCACATACGTCGCCTTTCTCAATTTCGGTAACCCAAGCCTGCAGGTCATTCAACGGCAGGTAGGTAACATGTCCGTTGGCATTGATAGGGGCAATGATGTTGGGGTTTGCAGTCACCTCTACAGCCAGCGAAGTACGTCCATGGAAGGCCTTTTCAGCTGAAAGCACCCGGGTACGTCCGTTGTGGAACGAAGCCAGCTTCAACGCATTCTCATTGGCTTCGGCACCGCTGTTGATGAGAAACAGGCTGTAATCTTCATAGCCGGAAAGCTTGCCCAAGCGGTGCGCCACTTCCTGTTGAATCTTGTTAATGACAGAGTTGCTGTAGAAGCCAAGTGTCGCCACTTGCTCACTCACTCTCTCCACATAGTGGGGATGGGCATGACCGATACTGATGACGGCATGTCCGCCATAGAGGTCGAGGTATTCCTGTCCCTGTTCGTCCCAAACCTTACACCCTTTTCCCTTGACAATGTTTATGTCAAACAGGGGATATACATCAAATAGATTCATATGCGTTGGTTAAAATGCTGAAGGTTTCAATTTCAATCCGGTTGTCTCATCCAATCCGAAAAGCAGGTTCATATTCTGCACGGCTTGTCCGCTTGCCCCTTTCAACAGGTTGTCGATACAAGAGACGATGAGCAACTTGTCTTCGTGCTTCTCTATGTGGATGAGGCATTTGTTGGTATTCACCACCTGCTTGAGGTCGAGGTTGCTCTCTGTCACATGCACAAATGGGTCTTCGGCATAATAGTCGTTGAACATCTGATAAAGACTGTCGGCATTGGCTTTACAGTTGACAACCAGGGTAGCCAAAATACCACGGGCAAAGTCACCCCGATAGGGAATGAAGTCGATATCAGAGTTGAAACTGCATTGCAACTGCCGCAGGCTCTGTTTGATTTCGGGCACATGCTGGTGGGCAAATGGCTTGTAGATGCTCAGGTTGTTGTTACGCCAGCTGAAGTGACTGGTGGCTCCGGGCTTCACGCCGGCACCGGTACTTCCGGTAATGGCATTGACCATCACATTCTCGTGTAAGAGTTGGTTTTTTGCCAAAGGTAATAGTGCCAACTGTATACAAGTGGCAAAACACCCCGGGTTGGCAATGTGTTTGGCAGACTTGATACGCTCTTTGTTCAGTTCCGGCAATCCATAGACAAAGTCATGTTCCGGGGCAGCCAACCGATAATCCATCGAAAGGTCCACCACCTTCAGTCCGGTCGGCAATGTATGGCTCTCCATAAACTTCTTGGTGTCGCCATGGGCAGTACAGAAGAAGAGTACATCAATCTCGTCTAAAGGTAACTGGTCGGTAAATACAAGGTCTGTATCACCTATGAGTCCTTCGTGTACATTCACAATGGGGTTTCCCGCATTACTTGTGCTGTTTACAAAGGTTATTTCTACTTCGGGGTGGTTGACGAGCAGGCGGAGCAATTCGCCTGCCGTATATCCTGCACCCCCGATAATTCCTGCTTTTATCATGAAAATAACAATTAAAAGTTTCAGTACCTATTATCTCTCTTCATCTTTGTGAATGCCATAGTAGACTCTCAACGGGGTACTTGACACCTTGATGAATCCCTTGGCTTCGTCGGCTGTCCATCCGTTTTGGGTCTCGCCATATTCGCCCAGCTTGCTTTTTGTCAGGTCGTTTTCAGAGTCTATACCTACGGTCTCAAATCCATAGGGACGGAGTTTCAAGATGGCAGTACCCGTCACGTTACGTTGTGAAGAGGTAAGCATCGCCTCGATATCGGGCATCACCGGCTCCAGGTATTGGCTCTCGTGCAAGAACATGCCGTACCAGTTTGCTACCTGATCTTTCCAGTATTGCTGCCACTTGCTCAGCGTAGACTTCTCCAACAGGCGGTGGGCTTCAATAATCAGTTTCGGAGCTGCTGCTTCAAATGCCACACGCCCTTTGATGCCAATGATGGTATCGCCCACGTTGGCATCGCGTCCGATGGCATACGAGGCACCAATCTCTTCAATCTTTTGGATGGCCTTTATCTTGTCATCAAAGTGTTCACCGTTTACTGCCACCACTTCACCTTTCTCGAAAGTTATCTTCAAGGTCTGCTCAGGCTCCTTGGCAGTCACATGTTTCAGGTAAGCCTCTTCGGGCAATCCTTGTGTGGGGTCAAGTATTTCACCGCCACAGATGCTGGTTCCCCAAATACCCACGTTATACGAGTACTTCAACTTGGTGAAGTCAGCAAAATATCCATGTTCGTTCAGGTAGTCCACCTCTTCCTTGCGGGTCAGCTTCTTGTCGCGTGTCAGGGTAATGATTTCCACGCCCGGTGCCATCACCAGGAAAGTCATATCAAACCGTATCTGGTCGTTACCGGCTCCGGTAGAACCGTGTGCAATGGCATCAGCCCCAATCTCGTTGGCATAGCGTGCGATGGCCAATGCCTGGAAGATACGTTCTGAACTTACTGAAATGGGATAACAGTTGTTACGCAACACATTGCCATATACCATATATTTCAATGATTTTTCGTAATACTCTTTTGTCACATCCAGTGTCACATAGCTCACAGCTCCCAACTTGTAGGCATTCTCTTCGTTGGCTTTCAGCTGTTCTTCACTGAAACCTCCGGTGTTGGCACAGGCGGCATACACTTCATAACCTTTCTCTTTTGCCAGATACATTACGGTGTAAGAGGTGTCAAGACCTCCGCTGAACGCTACCACCACTTTTTTCTTTGCTTCCATATATTTTTTGATTACTTATTTGTCAATTCACACTGCGTAACTGAGAAACGCATGGTCCATTCGGGCATAGCCTTTACCAGTTCCGCGGTTACAATTCTTTTTTTTAGTCTTCTTTCTTTGATTTTTTCTCGGGGTCGTAAAGCATTGCCGTACAGATGCAGTAACGACGTCCCGTACGCTCCAACACATCGTGGTTTATACATCCCTCACATCCTTTCCAGAAAGCCTCATCATCGGTCAGTTCGGCAAACGGAACAGGCACATACCCCAACTCGGTATTGATTTTCATCACGGCACCGCCACTGGTCAGTCCAAACAACTTGGCACTGGGCCAACGCAAACGGCTCAGCGTGAAGGCTGCCTTTTTGATGCGTTTTGCCAACCCATGACCACGGTATTTTTCAACCACAATCAAACCTGAGTTTGCCACATACTGTTTGTTACCCCAGCTTTCGATATAACAAAAGCCGGCGAATTCATCACCACACAATGCAATGATGGCTTTTCCCTCTTTCATCTTTTGTGCCACATATTCGTGGGTACGCTTGGCAATACCGGTACCACGCACCTTGGCTGCAGCCGTAATTGTCTCTAAAATCGTATCGACATACACTTCGTGTGAAGCGTCGGCTACCATTACCTCTATTTTTTCGTTGTTTTCCATTATTTATGTTATCACAAATCGTCTTCTAACTTCTTTTGCTGCTTACTGTTGCATCTGTCTCATTCATACAATACCCGGTATGCAACCTGCCAATGCCTGACATACGTTCAGGTGCGACACGCCTTCACGCAACACCACCATGATGGTGTCGTCACCGGCTATCGTCCCCAATATCTCTGCAAGGTTCTGCGAGTCTATATCCGAAGCCAAACTGCTTGCATAGCCGGGACGGGTGCGGATGACTGCCAGATTCCCCGAGAAGCGGATACTCACAAAGCCATTACCCCCTACCGGTTGCACCGAGGGTTGCTGCACTGCATCCGGTATACGCCTATAGTTCACCTGTTCAGGCAAAGCATAGGCATAGGCTCCATTTTTTCCGGCAGTCCTTACCACCTTCAACTGTTTCAAGTCGCGCGACAAGGTTACTTGAGTGAAATCAAATCCCTCTTTCTTCATCAGCGATTGCAACTCTCCTTGACTGCTTACTTCATGACCCTGCAAAATCATTTTTATTGCATCCAAGCGGTCCGTCTTCTTTCCCATGTATATTTCTCGTTTTGGAGGTGCAAAAGTAACAATAAAAAATGAATTATTATACATAATCACCCCTTTTTTTATTCATATCTGCATTTTTATTCACTTTTTATTCTTTTTTCAGCTGTAATACTCTCTTTTTTCCTCCATTCCCCTCTCTCCTCCCCCTTCGTTCACAAGATTTAGTCTTTTCCATCCTGTCCGATGCAACCCCAGAAGGAAGTTCCCTTCCCAGCCAAATTCAACCATTCGCTCACCCCTTCATTTCACCTCCAACCAACTGAATATGTGCCGGTTAAGGGTGAAACAACACTCTTCCACCGCGCATTCACTTCCTTCAATGAATTAAAAGTTAAAAATTAAAAGTTAAAAGTTGAGAGGGGATGGCGCTTCGCGCAGTTTATTGGTTGAAAAAGTGTGTGCCATGCGGCGCTGAATGGCACGCAGATGACGCGGATTAGGTGGATGAACGCGGATCTATTTTTGCCTTGCGGCACGTTTTAGACACGGATGATTTTTGCCTTGCGGTACGAGAAATAAAAAAATCTGCGGTCATCTGCTGAATCTGCGTCATCTGCGTGCCATTAAAGTGGTTGAATAGTTGAAGTTGGAACAAGAGAAAGAAGTGTGAAAGAGCCTCCCTTCACCACCAACCAACTGTAAAACAACCGACTAAAGGTGAAATGAAGGAAAAGAAAGGAACAACACATGGTCAGTTGATAGTTGATAATTGATAATTCATAGTGGATAGTTGATAATTCATAGTTGATAGTCACATCATAAATATAGATTCTGTGTTCATCCGCTATATCCGTTTCATCCGTGTGCCATTCAGCGCCGCATGGCAAAAATAGTTCTGCGGTCATCTGCTGAATCCGCGTCATCCGCGTGGCATTAAAGTGGTTGAAGAGTCCTAGGACCGGAGCGGCTGAGTTCCAGGACTGAACGTCTTGAGTCCCAGGATAAAACCTGCCGAGTCCTAGGATAAAACCGTCTGAGTCCTGGAGATTTTCCGGTGAGTCCTGCCCTTTTTTGTTTCTTGCTACTCCTATCTGCACAAAAATGTCACTT
>JAFUPU010000081.1 GCA_017472635.1 Bacteroidaceae bacterium | reverse complement strand
TTGCTCTTTCGGTGGAAAGGTGTATTTTTGCACTCCAATGATTGACCAAGCTACCATAGACCGGATATTGGATGCGGCGCAGATTGTGGACGTGGTGTCGGAGTTCGTCACGCTGAAGAAGGCGGGGGTGAACTACAAAGGTCTGTGCCCTTTCCATAACGAGAAGACCCCGTCGTTTGTGGTGTCGCCCTCAAAGGGACTGTGCAAGTGCTTCTCCTGTGGAAAGGGAGGAAACGTGGTGCACTTCATCATGGAGCACGAGCAGCTCAACTACTACGAAGCGCTGAAGTGGCTGGCCAACAAATATCACATCGAAATAAAAGAGCGTGAACTGAGTAACGAGGAGAAGCAGGCACAGAATGACCGCGAGAGCATGTTCGTGGTGAACGACTTTGCCAACAACTATTTCCAAGACTTGCTCCACAACCATATCGACGGACAAAGCATAGGTCTGGCCTATTTCCGCCAACGTGGTTTCCGCGACGACATCATCCGCAAGTTCCAGTTGGGCTACAGCCTCAGCGAACGCGATGCCTTGGTGAAGGAGGCCCGACGCAAAGGATACAAGGAGGAGTATTTGGAGAAAACCGGCCTCTGCTACCGCCGCGACAATGACGGGCAGTTGCGCGACCGCTTTTGGGGGCGTGTGATGTTTCCTGTACATACGCTCAGTGGCAAGGTCATCGCCTTCGGTGGACGTGTGTTGAAGACCGATGGCAAGGTGGCGAAGTACGTCAACTCTCCCGAGTCGGAAATCTACCACAAGAGTAACGAGCTCTACGGTATCTACTTTGCCAAGCAGGCCATCGTCAGAGACGACCGTTGTTTCCTCGTCGAGGGATACACCGATGTCATCAGTATGCACCAGTCGGGTATCGAGAATGTGGTGGCTTCGTCGGGTACCTCACTGACACAGGGACAAATCCGTCTGATTCACCGTTTTACCAACAATATCACCGTACTCTACGACGGCGACGGTGCCGGCATCAAGGCTTCTATCCGAGGCATCGACATGCTGCTGGAGGAGGGCATGAACATCAAGGTAGTCCTTCTCCCCGACGGGGAAGACCCCGACAGCTTTGCCCGTAAGCACAACGCCACTGACTACAAGGCATACATCAATTCGCACGAGGTGGATTTCATCCGCTTCAAGACCAACCTGTTGCTCGAAGAGGTGGGCAGCGACCCCATCAAGCGTGCCACGCTCATTGGTGACATCGTGCGCAGCATCTCCGTTATTCCCGAAAACATTGTGCGCTCGGTCTATATCCACGAGTGCAGCCAACTGCTGCAGGTGGAAGAGAAACTGCTGGTGCAGGAGGTGAACAAGCTGATGGCGCGCACCAAGGAGGAGAGGCAAGCCGCCGCCGAAAAGCAGCGCCAGCGTGAGGCAGCTAAAGCTCAACAACAACCGGATGCTGCAGTGCCTGGTGGAGTGCCTTTAGAGTTGTTGGGAAGTCAGGTCGCTCCGCCTGTAGAAGGGGGCGAGGTTCCTCCTCCCTTGGAAGAGGGTGGGGATGCATCTGTGCCACCTCTTTCCGCACCATTCCCAGCTGAGAAAAATGGAGCAAACAGTTTTGTAGAACATGCTACTCCCCTCCCTTGGGAGGGGCAGAGTTCGGAAGGACTCTTCATACCCTCTCAAAACAGGCAGAAGAAGGCTTTTTACGATAAAGAAGTGTTGCTGATGCAACAGCTGGTGCGTTATGGCGAGCAGGTGATACTTGAAGAAGTGGATGAGAATGGCGGAAAAAGAGAGGTGACCGTTGCTGAACATATCGTTGCCGATTTGGCTGCAGATGGATTGGAACTGCAAAACCCGATGCATCGTCGTATGTTGGATGAGGTGTTGCCACGCATCGGCAGTGAGAACTTCTCTGTGTCACGCTACTTTTTTACCCATCCCGACCCACAGATAAGTCGTCTTGCTGCTGACTTGAGCAGCGACCGTTACCAATTGAGCAAGTACCACTCCCGTTCACAAAAAGTGTTGACCGATGCAGAACGTTTGCATGAACTGGTCCCCCATTTGCTCACCGACCTCAAGCTCGCCATCGTGGAAGACGAATTGAAACAAGTGCTCTCAGCCCTTCAAGACCGCTCCGTCATGGCAGATACCACCCGCTATATGGAGATAATGAAGCGCTACAAAGAACTTTCAGAAGTGCAACGCACCATTGCCAAACGTGCCAGTGACCGGGTGGTGTTGTCGTGAAAAACCGCTAAATTTGCACTCGATGAGTACAAATTTTCTCCGATTTTGCACTTGTGAGTGCAAATCTCAGAAGTGCAACGCACCATTGCCAAACGTGTCGGTGGCCGGGTGGTGTTGTTTAAGGATAGTTGTTTTCAACGGCTAACGTGTATTTGTCAAGTGTTGACTTTTGCTATGCGATTGCATAATTTCCGCTATCTTCTTTTGTTTTTTTAAAGGATTTCACTACTTTTGTCCCGACAAAGATATTGTATTCACTTCAAAACTATATAGCCAATGAATTAAACAACGGTCAAAAGACATATTAAAATAAAAAAGCGTTAGCTTTATTCTGACTCTCTTAAAATCGCCAATTTCAAGAATGCAGTCAAGAGTAAAAGTTGATGCTCACGCCCTTTGGCGTGGGCTTTTACTCGTATATGACTGCATGGTGTTTGGCGATACCTAAGAGAGTGTAGACGAAGTTTGAGTCCACGTTTTTTTATTGTCTATACTTTCGGATTTGGACTATATGAAATATTGGATTTTAAACCATCAAGACAATAAGATTATGACAAACATTTACAAAAAGTGGTTTCTGCTTATGGCTGTTCTATTGTTAGGGACTGTAGAAAGCCAAGCTGAATATTTTAAGTCAGGTAAAATTTACTACGACATTACCTCCGATACGGATTTGACCGTAGAGGTGACATTTAGAGGAGAAACACATAGTAGCTACAGAGATGAATATTCAGGTTCGGTAGTGATTCCGGAAACTGTTACATATGACGGAAAAACTTATACGGTGACGAGTATTGGTCATTCTGCATTTTATAATTGTTCCTCTTTAACTTCCGTGACTATCAGTAATTCTGTGACGAGTATTGGAGATTATGCATTTGGTAGGTGTAAATCCTTGAAATCTGCTTCCATCCCTAATTCGGTGATTAGTATTGGAGAAAGTGCATTCTGTACTTGCGATGAATTATCCTCAGTGAAGATTCCTAATTCAGTGACGAGTATTGGGAGTGGTGCGTTTTCCGGTTGCAACTCATTAACCTCAGTGACTATCCCTAATTCGGTTACGAATATTGAAGACTACACTTTCAGTTCTTGTTCAAGCCTGACCTCCGTGATTATCCCAAATTCGGTGATTAGTATTGGAAAAGAAGCATTCAGGAGTTGTACCTTTTTAACTTCCGTGACCATTGGTAATTCTGTAACGAGTATTGGTCATTCTGCATTTGCTCGTTGTAAGAAACTAAAATCCGTCACCTTTGGTAATTCAGTAACAAGTATTGGAGATGCAGCATTTATGTACTGCAACTCTTTAACATCTTTTACTATTCCTAATTCAGTGATTAGTATTGGAAATAAAGCATTCTATAACTGCTTCTCTTTTACCTTTTTAACCATTCCCAATTCGGTGACGAGTATCGGGGGTGGAGCGTTTTCTGATTGTACCAAACTGAAAACCTTGACAGTTGAAGCTACTACACCACCAACTGCAGAAAGTTTTTTCTGCGATTATTCCGTTAAGCTTCGCGTACCGAAAGGAACATTATCGGCATACAAATCGGCTAATATATGGATGAACTTTACCAATATAGAGGAGTTCCAACTCTCCGGTATTTCACAGCCTGACATGGAAATTAATGAAGAGGATGCGCCTCTGTATGACCTTAATGGAGTACGGATGCAACATACGGACAACCTGCCTGCAGGTATATATATCCGTGATGGAAAGAAAATAGTGGTGAAATAAAAACAGAGTCAGTTATAAATAAGTAAAAATAGTTATCAACAGAAATTCATTTAATCATGAAAACAAAGACATTAAAGTGGCTATCTCTCATTGTAATAGCCGTATTGAGTGCAGGATTTGCATCTTGCGAGGATGAATCATCATCAGATTCCGATTCGGACAATCCAAGCGGTTTGGTCGCCACACTGAAGGCGAACAAATGGGTGAGTCGTGATGTGAGCGATTGGAACGACACCTCTTATGGCGGGTATTTCGAGACAAGTACCCGAATTTACTACTTTATGGACGATAATGTAGGATATGTATATGAACAATACAAAGATTACGATAGTTCGCTCGGTACCAATCGGACTACCTATTTCGGAAAGTTCTCCTACACCGTTTCCGGAAATACTGTGACTATAAGGTCTGCAGATACCGGCAATACTGCCACATACCAATATTCAGGAGGTTACCTCGTATGGAGCGACAGCTACTATGAACCTACGAAAATGACCTCGAGCGATTACAGCTTTGTAAATGAGAAAGCCGAAAACTTGGAATATGAGCAGAATATATATAAGTATGTAGAGGTTACGGATGAGTTTGACGAAGAAAATGTCATAGTCAACATCACCATCGAGACAGAACTGTCTGAGAAGTATCCGAAAGAAACGTTCAAGTATGGTGTAGAGTGGGGATTTGGGTATTTTGAAGATATATCTTATTTCGACTTCGATGGGACTTCTTTTCTTATAAAGGTTCCGGTTTTAGACTTAACGGTTGATGGAAGCGCGTGTATGAGAACATACACCGCTTTGCAAGAAAAAGTTGCAAACGGAGAAAAACTTACTTCTGATGAAAAGACCTTAATGGACGCTTGTATTGAAATTATAAATAAAGAACTCAAGAAGTTTCAGGCACGTGTGTTTGTTGAGGCTAACGGAATCAAATATTACGTAGAGGATGATATCTATGCCGGAACAATAGACTTTGACCCTAAGTATGAACCGGATGAAGATAGTAGTTCTTCAACAACCATACAGGGACATGAATACGTTGACCTCGGACTCTCTGTGAAATGGGCAACTTGTAACGTAGGAGCTTCAAAACCAGAAGGATATGGTGATTATTATGCTTGGGGTGAGACTGCAACCAAGAGTAACTATGATTGGGATACGTACAAATGGTGTCGTGGTTCGGAAGATTCTATGACCAAGTATTGTACAAGCAACAGTTACGGTAAAGTCGATAACAAAAGCGTGATCGAACAGTCTGACGATGTGGCATACGTGAAATGGGGTAACAAATGGCGTATGCCTACTGAGGGCGAAATGGATGAACTCACAACCAAATGCTCATGGAAATGGACAAAACAAAGTGGTGTAAAAGGATACCTTGTTACCGGTCCGAATGGAAAAACCATATTTCTCCCTGCTTCCGGATTTTACGAAAACAATGAGTTGTGTGATCGTGGCGAAGGAGCCATTTATTGGACTTCAAGTTTACACGATGCATGTGATGGGGCTTACTACCTCGACATGACCTGGTCGGTTCATGACCTGAACTCCGGTTGGTTACGCAGTTCCGGATGCCTTGTTCGTCCTGTGACAGAATAAATTGTTTATGTAAAACTCAGGCATAAGAGTATTTGTTATGATATGACTAATCTTGAAATGAGTTGACAACGTGTAGTTTCTTGATTTTATATCTCTAAACGAATTTGAAAAATCTCTGGACACTTAGTGAAAAAAGTATCCAGAGATTTTTGATTTACACTGGACACTTATTTCAGTTCCCCTTGATACTTTTTTTAGTAAGTGTCCAGAGATTTTCAGTAAGTGTCCAGAGTTATTTGAAGCAAATGAAATGAAGGGGAATGGGTAAAAATGCATATTATGAAAAAAAAGGGTACATTCATTTGGTGGTTCCACAATTATGTGCTACATTTGCCGAAGGATCATTATGCATATTTTGTGGGTTCATGAGGCGCAGTGTCCTTGAATGGGCATTGGCAGACTGAAAATGACGATGGAAGGTTCTCGTGGACATGGTAAGAAGTTATAGTTTTAACCTCTAAATATAATATGTATATGAATTTATTTTGTGAAAACCTGTCGGTAGGGACTGTAATGTCCCGAGTTGAAGTGGAAGGTTCGACTTTGCGTCAAGTGGAATCACCTATTCTCGTTGATACTTCTTTGTATGCTCCACGTGTGGGACGTGGTGTGGTTGTGAATGTTATAAAGTCGTCTCAGTCTCCAAAAATACGGACTTTTGGAACATTGGTCGGGCGTTGTGGAAAAAATACGTTGGTAGAGCGTGGGGGCTTTAAGGCAGTGAGAACGTTGCCAGGGATGAAGGCAAACGTCGGTCGTACAGAATTTCTCCGTATGCTGCCGGATAAACGGATGGAGACGAAGGTGAAGAATTGGATTGATTTTGGGCATGCTGCACTTCGTTCTACAGTCCCTTTAAAAGAGTTTGGTGATAGAGAAATTTCTGTTGCAGGAAAGGATATGGAAACGTGGATTGCAGACCTTTATAAGGTAAGCAATGGTATGGTGGCAACAATGGAACGTGAAAAAGCAAAGGGGAAAGAAAAATTCAATCTTTTCAATCCGGTGCTGGATGAGAATGAACTGGCGGATTGCTTTTACCATTTGTATACGGCTTGCGAGAAAGATAAGACACTCCTAGTCCAAAAGGAGTGTGAAAAGTTAAAGTTTTCAGCCTGTCTTTTCTATCTTGTCAAGATAGAGGGTTTCGGGGGAGAACGATTGACGCAAGGGCGTTTCTATGAATTTATCAAAGCGAAAGTTTTTACGGAACTGGACCAGAATGTAAGAACATTCAATAATCGATTGACCGAACTGGAGTTTCTGCTTGAAGCAGTGAAAGACCCTGAGGCATATCGGACAAATGCGGGCTTCAAATACTTCCGCAATATGATGAACAAATTCCGAAATGCGGATTTCTATAAGAACCTGAGAAAATTGCGTGGCTGTGTATCTTTGTTCTTGTAAGTAACTGATTCTTAAAATGATAATAAAAAGGAGGGCTCAAGATTTTGGTCCTCCTTTTTTGTTCCAAGAAAATGATTTGTTTTTCCGAGGGACTTGAAAAGAGCTTGCAAATGTCATACCTTTGTAATTGCTAAGCAGAAGGAACCGGGCTTGGCAACGATGAAACCTATTATTAATTAAAAAAGGAAAAGCAATGAAACTGACATTGATTCGTACCGGTAAATTGGAAGGGTACACAACGGGAGTGCTTTATGTGAATGGGCTTATGTTCTGCCACACGTTGGAACCACAATGGCGCAATCTGTCCATTGAGAAAAAGGTAAAAGGGAAGACGGCTATCCCGGAAGGAACCTACCGTATCAGACTGCTTCAATCACCAAAGTTCGGACGCATGATGCCCTGTCTGTTGAACGTGCCCCATTTCACAGGCATTCTGATTCATAGCGGGAACTATGTGGGTGACACGAAAGGGTGCATTCTGGTTGGTGAACGTGGGGAGTGTGGAGCCCTTCTGTGCTCGCGTTTTACTTTTGACCGTCTTTATCAGACATTAGAAATGACCTGTTCGACAGGGGAGGAGATAACAATCGTTGTTCAATAACCCTTTAATACAATAGAATTATGAAAAAGAATAAATCTACAGGAAAATCCCCCGATTGGATCGGGTTGGTGATGCGAGTGATAGAGTTCCTTATCGCTCTTTTCAAAAAGAACAAGGAGTCATCAAACAACAAACAAAATCAGAAGTAACCATTTCTTTTATTAACATTCTAATTTTTCAATTTTATGAGCGTAATTAACATTAAGACCAACTACCAGCGTGTCGGCTATGCCGAAGCAATGAAGTACATCACTTCTACAGTGCGTTATTCTACCATCTCACAGGATGACCTGATTGAGTATGCGTGTGAAAATTCAGGTATTCCTAAGGCTCAGATGATTTCGGCATTCTATGCCATCATGCAGCAGGTACAGCACTTCCTGATGAACGGGCACTCACTGAAACTCGGACCGTTGGGATACTTTTTCCTCTCAGCGGATACCAAGGCTGTGGACGAAAAAAGCGAGGCGGGTGTGAGTGCTGTGAAATCTTTGAGTTTGAAATTCCGCCAAAGCAAAAAGATGAAAGAGTTGCTCAACTCCAATGTGGTATTGAACAATATTTCCGTATCAACAGCCAACATGGATGATGCTGAAGAGGATGAGACTGGTGGTAATGATGGTGGGGCTGATGATGGTTCTAGCCCTCTGTAACCTGAAGTGCAATGAAAAAAAGTAATGTGCAGGTGGTTGTTGCTATTGTAGTATTGGCTACCGGGGTCGTGCTTTCATACGTGGACTATTTCAGCCCTCCGTCGGGTGAAATTGCAGCATCGGTCCTTGACTATTTGAGGCACACTATGTTTTTTGCAGGTTCCGTACTTGGAGTGAAGAATTATGTGGATTACCGCATATGTCATAAAAAGGAAGGATAGCCTATTGCATGAATTTATCAATTCCGTTCACGAAACTTATAAGGTTGGTTTGTGGACGGAATTGTTTTTTTATAGGTGTCTTTTTTTGTCTTTTGGTGATATCTGATTATAAAAAACTATAATCTTCGTCATTGGTTTGAGTGGTTAGCGTAGAAATTGTTATCTTTGCATTTAGAATTTAATTAACCTAATAAAAAAGTAGAAAAAGTTATGGAAAAGAATAATCCCAATCAGAACGGACAATTGCAAGTTGAGTTGAAAGAGGATGTGGCACAGGGTACTTATGCCAACCTTGCTATTATCAGTCACTCTACCTCAGAGTTTATCCTCGATTTTGTTCGGGTGATGCCCGGTTTGCCAAAAGCTAACGTACAGTCGCGCATCGTGCTTACCCCTGAACATGCCAAGCGTCTTCTTTTTGCCCTGCAGGACAATGTGAAGAAGTATGAAGCTAACTGGGGGCCTATCCGTATGCCTGAGCAGGCTCAAAACAACAAAACTTACGTGCCAAACCTCTCTGACTTCAAGGGCGAGGCGTAAATGGGGTAGGAAGCATAGGCAGAGAAAAACGTGGGTCCGATGAACTTGCAGATTGTTGCAGGTCATCGGGCTCACGTTGCTTATATATAATAAGGTATAGGGAGTGGTACTATATCTTATCAAACTTTAAATGAAGGATTGGCTCAAAATGTTTTCGGGGCAGCTCTAATTTACTTCTTTGTTCTGTTAACGAAGATTAATAAATAATAAATTTACGTATTTTGATATAAAATATAGTATTAAAAGAGGTATAAGATATTGTCGTTTGAAAACTTATTTGTAACTTTGCAGCCCGAAAAGTGCAGGTATGCACCGATGAAACAGATAATTAGTAATAAAATATATAATAATTAAAAACAAAACAAAATGCCTACTATTCAACAATTAGTAAGAAAAGGAAGACAAGTATTGGTGGAGAAGAGTAAATCTCCCGCTTTGGACTCATGTCCTCAGAGACGTGGCGTTTGCGTGAGAGTTTATACTACAACTCCTAAGAAACCGAATTCCGCAATGCGTAAGGTGGCTCGTGTGCGCCTTACCAATCAAAAGGAGGTCAACTCTTATATTCCGGGCGAAGGTCACAACTTGCAAGAGCACTCAATCGTGTTGGTGCGTGGTGGTCGTGTGAAAGACCTTCCGGGTGTACGTTATCACATTGTTCGTGGTACATTGGATACTGCCGGTGTTGCAGGTCGTACCCAACGTCGCTCTAAATATGGTGCCAAGCGTCCGAAACCAGGACAAGCTACACCTGCAAAAGGAAAGAAGAAATAAGTAAAAAGACTTCTTTAGAAAATAATAAATATTAATTTCGTTTTGGTTTGTTGGAATTAGCTTAAGGTTGAGTAAATGCTTCGGAGGAAGCGTTGAAGAAAACAAGAGGTGCAGCCCAAACAAAACATTATTTTAAAACTAATGAGAAAAGCAAAACCAAAAAAACGTCTGGTTCTTCCAGATCCGGTATTTAATGATCAAAAGGTTTCAAAGTTTGTAAATCATTTGATGTACGATGGTAAGAAGAATACTTCTTATGAAATTTTCTATGCAGCTTTGGAGGTTGTAAAGACAAAGCTTCCTAACGAAGAAAAAACAGCTTTAGAGATTTGGAAAAAAGCATTGGATAATGTGACTCCCCAAGTAGAGGTGAAATCACGTCGAATCGGTGGTGCAACTTTCCAGGTGCCTACTGAGATCCGTCCTGATCGTAAAGAGTCAATTTCAATGAAGAACTTGATCCTCTTTGCACGTAAGCGTGGTGGAAAATCTATGGCTGACAAGTTGGCTGCAGAGATTATCGATGCTTTCAATGAGCAAGGTGGTGCTTTCAAACGTAAGGAAGATATGCATCGTATGGCTGAGGCTAACCGTGCATTTGCTCACTTCAGATTCTAATCATTAATTTAATAGGGATTTAGAAAATGGCAAAGCAAGACTTACTTTTGACCCGTAACATCGGTATCATGGCACACATCGATGCCGGTAAGACTACTACTTCTGAGCGTATCTTGTTTTATACAGGTTTGACTCACAAGATTGGTGAAACTCACGATGGTACAGCTACCATGGACTGGATGGCTCAAGAGCAGGAACGTGGTATTACTATTACCTCTGCTGCTACTACCACTCGTTGGAACTATGATAACAAGACATACAAGATTAACCTGATTGACACTCCGGGACACGTGGATTTTACTGCTGAGGTTGAGCGTTCACTCCGTGTGTTGGATGGTGCTGTAGCTACTTACTGTGCGGTAGGTGGTGTTGAACCCCAGTCAGAAACTGTATGGCGTCAGGCTGACAAGTATAATGTTCCCCGTATCGGTTATGTAAACAAGATGGACCGTTCTGGTGCTGACTTCTATGAAGTTGTTCGTCAGATGAAGGATGTGTTGGGAGCAAATCCTTGTCCTGTTGTAATTCCTATTGGTGCTGAAGAAAACTTCAAGGGTATCGTAGACCTTATAAAGATGAAGGCTATCTTGTGGCACGATGAGACAATGGGTGCAGATTATGACGTTGAAGAGATTCCTGCAAACTTGGTGGATGAGGCTCAAGAATGGAGAGATAAAATGCTTGAGAAGGTGGCTGAGTATGATGATGAGTTGATGGAGAAATTCTTTGATGATCCCTCAACAATCACTAACGAGGAGGTAATGCGTGCCTTGCGTGCTGCTACCTTGAAGATGGATATCGTGCCTATGTTGTGCGGTTCTTCTTTCAAGAATAAGGGTGTACAGACATTGCTTGACTATGTGTGTGCTTTCTTGCCTTCTCCGCTGGATACTCCTGCTATCGAAGGTACAAACCCTGTGACTGGTGAGACTGACAGCCGTATGCCCAGTGAAGACGAAAAGACTTCAGCTCTTGCGTTCAAGATTGCTACTGACCCCTATGTTGGTCGTCTGACATTCTTCCGTGTGTATTCAGGTAAGGTTGAGGCAGGTTCATATATCTACAATACCCGTTCAGGTAAGAAGGAGCGTGTATCTCGCTTGTTCCAGATGCACTCTAACCACCAGAACCCCGTAGAGGTTATCGGTGCTGGTGATCTCGGTGCCGGTGTAGGTTTCAAGGATATCCGTACTGGTGATACTCTCTGTGACGAAACAGCTCCTATTATTCTTGAGTCTATGGACTTCCCCGATCCTGTTATCGGTATCGCTGTTGAGCCCAAGACCCAGAAGGATATGGAAAAGCTTGCCAATGGTTTGGCTAAGTTGGCAGAGGAAGACCCCACATTTACAGTAAAGACTGACGAACAGAGCGGTCAGACTGTAATCTCAGGTATGGGTGAGCTTCACTTGGATATCATCATCGACCGTCTGAAACGTGAGTTTAAGGTTGAATGTAACCAAGGCAAGCCTCAGGTTAACTACAAGGAGACTGTAACCAAGACTGTTAACCTTCGTGAGGTTTATAAGAAACAGTCTGGAGGTCGTGGTAAGTT
>JAFUPU010000080.1 GCA_017472635.1 Bacteroidaceae bacterium | reverse complement strand
GCTCAAGTATTGGCTGAGAATATGGTGAAATGGGGGCATCCGGATGTGGTGGTAACGCAGAATGCACCAGCTGATTTTTCTTCGTTGGACCATTTTTTCGATGTGATATTGGCTGATGTGCTTGTTCGGGTGAAGGTATGTTCCGTAAGGATGAAGAGGCTGTGCGTGAGTGGAGTATGGAGAATGTTGATGTTTGTTGGCGTCGTCAGCGTGACATTGTGGCTGATGTTTGGGAGTGTCTGAAACCAGGTGGATTGTTTATCTACAGCACATGTACCTATAATGTTTGGGAAGATGAAGAGAATGTCCGTTGGATGATACAGCATCTTGGTGCAGAACCTTTGAAAGTGCCTGTTGAGCAGGAATGGGGGATTGTGGGAGATCTTTCAGGAGAGGCGGATTCTATCCCTGTTTACCGCTTTTTGCCTTCACACATTCGCGGGGAGGGCTTCTTTTTGGCAGTCATGCGTAAGCCTGTAGGAAATGCTTCTGGTGATAGTGTTGCATTCAGTGGTGAATTGGTCGAAAACTCAGAGGGGAAAGAACGTAAACGCCAGAAAATACATCGTTCGGGCAAGGGTAAAATAGAAAAGGCGACCTTTCCATCTTATGATGTGTGTAGGAATTGGTTAGCTGGCGCTGAGAAGTTTGTTTGGGAAGTGTCGTCCGATGTTGTCTCTGCAATTCCTGTAAAGTGGAGTGGGGTGGTGGATGTTTTGAAGAAGCATTTGACCGTGCTTCATGCCGGAGTGAGCGTAGCAGTGTTGAAGGGGCGGGATTGGGTGCCTCATCATTCGTTGGCAATGAGTTTGTGCCTGCATCCCTCAGCCTTTCCTCAAGTAGAAGTAACTTATGAAAATGCTATTGCTTATTTGCGTCATGAAGCTGTGGTGTTGGACAATACCCTGCCTCGAGGCTTTTTGTTATTGTCATATCGGGGAGTTCCTCTAGGGTTTGTCAAGAATGTGGGCAATCGGGCCAACAATCTTTATCCTCCAGAATGGCGTATCCGTAGTGGCTATATGCCTGAAAGTCCAGTTGTGCTATGAATCATAAAAGAGGAGCCATCTTCTCAGACGGCTCCTCCTCCTTTGTTGGCATTATAGCCAACGGCAATCATCATATTAATAAAAACTATTTCTTGTGTTCTGTTCTTTTCTTGCTTTTGGGATGATTCATTTCCTTCAGCATTTCACGGTGGAAACGTAATTCTGTACCTTGTACATCAAATATTTTTTTGTATGACAGGACTTTGTGATAACGTGGAAGGTAACTTTTATCCAACTCGTCAATTTGTACACGCAGTTGGGCTATTTCTTCCAACATTCGTTGATATTCCTTTTCGGTCAATTCCTTGCCCCGTGCTTCTTTGCGCAGCTTCCATATTTGGCTGTTCAGCTGGTTCTTCTTTTCTTGACATTCATTGTAGATTGGGAAGAAAGCTGCAGCTTCTTCAACCGTAAGTTTGGCTTGCTGGCTGATATAGTTCTGGTATCTCTCTGGAATTCGTTTGGAGACAAGCATTCCTTCTTGTCATTGGGATTTCCCATGGCCGAAATCATACAGATGGTGAATGCGGCCAATACCATTATTAATCTTTGTTTCATTATATTCCTTTTTTTTAGTGATTTCCAGATAATGGTTATTCAACCTCTGAGAGGTATTGATACAGCGTATAATTATCCATCATGGTATATTCGACCATGGTACAGAGCTCTTCGTCTGTCATCTGTTCAAAATCTCTAGATACAAATTCCGATGCTGTAGCATTCTCCATGTCGTCACCGATGATAGTCGTTTGCTCTCCTAGTACAACTCGCACACACACAATCATGCCTATGAACATGGCGGCAAGGTAGAGCAATGGCTTGATGCGTTGCCAAGGAGTGATACTTGGCTCGGGCTGTTCTTCCTCGAGGCTGCCCTTTTCTGGAAGTTGTGCCATCAAGTTGCGCGTAAAGTCTTCAAAATACCCTTCTGGTACTTTAAAGGGGGTTCCTTTACCACATTTTCTGATGATTTCTTGTTCTTCTTTCATATTTGGCATACGCTATCTTGTTCTTTTGACTATGAATTTATTATAAGGTTTAAAGATAGTCCTTTAAAAAATTACTTATTTTTGTTACTGCCAGATGATAGGATGCCTTTAGGGCACCAACACTGGTGTCGAGAAGTTTCGACATATCGTCGTATTTCATCTCTTCAAAGTACTTCAAGTTGAAAACCATCCGTTGTTTGTCTGGAAGTGTCAGAATGGCTTCTTGGAGTAGTTTTTGTGCATCGTTCCCGTCAAACCATTCGTCTCCTTCCAGTTTGTCGGCCATGGCTCCTTCGGGAGAGTCTATATCTACCGTTTGTATGTTCCGTTCATGAGCCAAGAATGTCAATGTTTCGTTCAAGGCTATGCGGTAAAGCCATGTTGACAAGCGGGCTTCTCCCCGGAAGCTGTCCATATTGCTCCATGCCTTGATGAATGTGTTCTGAAGCAGGTCATTGGCATCCTCATGCGAGATAACCATGCGCCGTATCTGCCAATATAGTTGTTCGCTGTATTGGCGTACAACTTGTTCGAATGCCCGGTTTTGAGTGGCCGGACATCGTAGCTGTTCGATGAGGGTTGCTTCGTCGTTTGCTTTCATTATTCCTTCTCGTCGGATATCTGTAATAGGACAGTTTTAGGGGCGTAAGGTTTAATTCACCAACCGTTTTTTTCTACTCAACTTTCGCATGTAGAGAAGTATCAGGAGTGTATTTTTAAGGAGTGTAGGAGGTAGGAGTGTAGGAGTGTAGACAATTGTTTCGACTATGCAAGCAGCACTATCGTCTACACTTCTAAGCGAAGCGTCACTTCTACACTCCTGAACTCCCGTAAGTTGAGCTTGCGAAAGTTGAATTGTTTTATTCCTTTAGGTTCTGTATCCCTGCAGTAGGGATGTTGATGCATAGATTCTCCTTGGCCAGTATAGTGTTCGGGAAAATTTCTTTAGCTTCTTTCAGTAGGATGCCCTCATCTTCATAGCGGGCACTGAAATGTCCGATGACCAGTTGTCTGGCTTTTGCTTCCAATGCAAAGGATGCAGCTTGTCTGGCTGTTGTATGGAAGGTCTCTTTGGCTCGTACTTCATTGTCGCTGGCAAAGGTTGCTTCGTGAAACAGCAGATCTACGTCCTGCAAAAGACTAGTGTTCTCGGGCAGATAGATTGTGTCTGAACAATAGGCATATTTGCGTGGTGCGGCAGAAGGGATGGTCAGTCTGTCATGTGGGATAATGTCTCCATCGGGAGTGGTATAGTCTCCGCCGTTTTTTATCCTGTTCAGTTCATACGTAGGTATTTGGTAGAAGTCTATCATTTCGCGGATGATGTGGTCGGGTGTCTGCTTCTCGGCAAACAGGAATCCGCAGCAGGGTACGCGGTGTTTCAAGGGGATGGTGCTTACTGTTACCGAGCGGTCTTCATGAATAATCTCTGGCCCTTTTCCGCTGAAGGGATGAAATTCTACGTCGAAGCTTATGCCATGACAAAAGAAGTCCAGCCACGGGCGCATCAGTTTCTCCAGTTCTTTGTGTGCATGGATGTGCAGTGTGGCTGTGCGTCCCAGCAGTGCGAATGTGGAGATTAGTCCGATAATTCCGAAACAGTGGTCACCGTGCAGGTGGCTGATGAAAATGTGGTTCAGCCGACTGAATTTCAATCGTGAACGGCGCAGTTGCATCTGTGCACCTTCTCCACAGTCTATCATGTACAGTTTCTCGCGGATATTCACCACCTGTGAAGTGGGGTAATGGCGTGTTGTTGGGAGTGCCGAACCGCAACCTAATATGTGAACTTCAAACTTTTCCATGTTATATAATAAGGTTCAACTTTCGCAAGTAAAGGAGTTGTAGGAGTTCAGGAGTTACAGAAGTTCAGACGATAGTTACGACTATACTTTACATGGTTTTCTAGACTATTGTCTGAACTCCTGAGCGAAGCGAAAACTTCTGAACTTCTGAACTTCAGAAAGTTGAGCTTGCGAAACTTTAATAATAAGGTATAATTGTGTGAAAAGGCCGATGAAAATTTCTCTTCTCATCGGCCTTTCCGTCTTATGTCAATTCTTTGTCAACTTGTAAACTAGTCAACTGAAAGAATTACTTGCCTTTTTCCAACTGCTCTTTCAGTGCTGCCAAAGCATCGATGTCACCGAGAGTAGTAGAAGCTGCCTGATTCTGGATTACGGGAGTATCCTCCTTGTCCTTCTTGTTGTTCTTCTTGGCAGCAGCCTTCTTCTCAGCCTTAGCTTCAGCCTTGGCTACATCTTCGAAAATGCGGCTGTGAGAGAGGATGATGCGCTTAGCTTCCTTGTTGAACTCGATTACCTTGAATTCGAGTTTCTCTTCCAACTGAGCCTGTGAGCCATCTTCCTTCACGAGGTGCTTGGGAGTAGCGAAACCTTCTACACCGTAGGGCAGAGAGATAACGGCACCCTTGTCCAACATCTCGATGATGGTACCTTCGTGGATAGAGTCAACAGTGAACACTGTTTCGAATCCATACAAAGTATTATCTTCCAACTGCTTGTGGCCGATGCTCAAGCGGCGGTTGTCCTTGTCAATCTCCAATACCTGAACTTCGATGTCGGATACAATCT
>JAFUPU010000011.1 GCA_017472635.1 Bacteroidaceae bacterium | reverse complement strand
GTAGGTTGCGCCATCGCCATCAAGAAGGGTGTGAAGACAGCTGCCGAAGCAGCCGAAGCCATCGGCATCGGCCTCCAGGCATTCTGCATCCCCGGCTCAGTAGCCGATGACCGTAAGGTAGGTATCGGCCACGGAAACCTTGCCGCAATGCTCCTCCGCGAGGAGACCAAGTGCTTCGCCTTCCTCGCCGGTCACGAGTCATTCGCAGCTGCTGAAGGTGCCATCAAGATTGCCGCTAAGGCTGATAAAGTTCGTAAAGAACCCCTGCGCGTAATCCTCAACGGACTCGGCAAGGATGCCGCACAGATTATCGCCCGCATCAACGGATTCACCTACGTACAGACCCAGTTCGACTACTACACTGGCGAGTTGAAAGAAATCAAGCGAATCGCTTATTCTGATGGTCCTCGTGCCAAGGTGAACTGCTACGGTGCCGACGATGTTCGCGAAGGTGTTGCCATCATGTGGAAGGAAGGCGTTGACGTATCCATCACAGGTAACTCAACCAACCCCACCCGCTTCCAACACCCCACTGCAGGTACTTACAAGAAGGAGCGCGTGCTCGCAGGCAAGCCCTATTTCTCAGTAGCATCCGGAGGTGGTACAGGTCGTACGCTGCACCCCGACAACATGGCAGCAGGTCCCGCCTCTTACGGTATGACCGACACCATGGGTCGTATGCACTCCGACGCACAGTTCGCAGGTTCTTCATCAGTTCCCGCTCACGTGGAAATGATGGGCTTCCTCGGCATTGGAAACAACCCTATGGTTGGTTGCACCGTAGCTTGCGCCGTTGACGTTGCTCAGGCACTCAACAAGTAAGAACATTCTTTTTAAAATAATGAAACTCCTGCAACACTTAATTGGTTGCAGGAGTTTTTTTATGCAACATTGTTTTCCCCATTGAAGGGATAAGACTGGAAATTTTGTAGAGACCGGACATGACAAATATCTCATCTTACTCCAAACGGGCATAGAATGAGACATTTACAACAGATGCTCTTCTTGAAACAAGTTGGCTGCTTGATTGTTTCGGATATATCCTTGATATTTTCAAAAATCTCCTGGATATATCCCCATTTGTTGCAGGACTCAGCCGCGTGAGTCCTGCAACAGATGAGACCGAGTCCTGCAACAGAACGGCTCAAGTCCTGCCACTTTTCTCACTTTATTTACACTTTTTTACATATGCATCGCTAAGTTCCTCACTAATTACCACTTAGCCTGTTTCATTTTAAAGTCCGACACTGAAATAACAACCGATGCCGGCTCCAAAGAAATGCTCGCCTGCCTCGGGATTGTAGTTGTATTGGACGGTTAGGGGAAAGACAAACGAACCAACCTCAAACTCGTGTCCGGCACTAAGTCCCAGATTGACAAAATTGATTCCGCTTGTATCATAATAATTCGATTTCATGGGTACTGCACCAGCCACTGCGTTGAAGTCAAGTTCCCAAATCGAAAACGGATAAGACAACTCTACATAGGTAGGCACATCATCTCCATACCTGTTTCCCAACACCAGCGCATGGGCTGAAAGTGTCAACGGCAATGACTCGCTAAAAGTATAGCTCAACCCTACATCCAATGAGTGTCCCTCGTTATAGGGAGCAAACGATTGGGAAAAATCGTAATAGTCTATAACAGAAAAGGTAAACCTGCGCCAGGTTGCCTCCACCATCAGATCCAACTCGTCGTACTGGTCGCCCGACACCGACTTTGAAGCCCATGCTCCCATGCTGAGTCCAACCTCTCCCCTGGCATAGTCAAACGATACGGACGGTTGCAAGCTGGCATCAGCCAACTTCATACCTTGCCACCAATAACCACTCACGGCATCTACGCCTACACTCAGACTCCATCCTTCTTCTCCATCCTCTGCCCGAAGCTGCGAAGTGGCGCAAACCAATCCCAAAACAAGCAGAAAAAGGGGTTTCATCAGTTCTTTTGTCTTCATTTTCAAACGATGTTTTTTATTTTTTTTATAAATTTGGTTGCAAAGATAATAAAAGTCCAACTTTATGCCTATCTTTGCTGCAAATTTTTGAGAGGTACCTCTATTATGTTGCACTTTTAGCAATTAAAATACGAAATTGGCAGAATTGAACAAAGAACCTGTTGGAAACATCATCGACATCAAGCACGTCTCTAAATGGTTCGGAGACAAACAAGTGCTTGACGACGTTAATCTGAGTGTAAAGAAGGGAGAGTTTGTAACCATCCTCGGTCCGTCGGGGTGTGGAAAAACCACATTGTTGCGCATTTTGGCAGGCTTCGACACAGCCACCGAAGGAGAAATTCTGATTGCAGGAGAAGACATCACGCAGACTCCTCCGCACAAACGTCCTATGAACACGGTGTTCCAACGATATGCCCTCTTCCCACACTTGAACGTTTATGACAACGTTGCTTTCGGATTGAAATTGAAAAAGCTGAAGGAAGAAGAGATTGAGAAGAAAGTACACCGCGCCCTGAAGATGGTGGGGATGACCGACTACGAACACCGCGATGTCAACTCACTCTCGGGCGGACAGCAACAACGCGTAGCCATAGCACGCGCCATCGTCAACCAACCGCAGGTGCTCTTGCTCGACGAGCCACTCGCCGCACTCGACCTGAAGATGCGCAAAGACATGCAGATGGAGTTGAAAGAGATGCACAAGACGTTGGGAATCACGTTCATCTATGTCACCCACGACCAGGAAGAGGCACTGACCTTGAGCGACACCATCGTGGTGATGAGTGAAGGTATCATCCAACAGATTGGTTCACCCACCGACATCTACAACGAACCGGAAAACTGTTTTGTGGCAGACTTTATAGGCGAAAGCAACATACTGAACGGCACAATGCTGAAAGACAAGCTGGTAAACTTTGCCGGCAATGAATTTGAGTGTGTAGACGAGGGATTCGGCGAACAGATGCCCGTCGATGTAGTGGTGCGCCCCGAAGACATCTACATCATGCCACAGACCGAGAATGCCATGCTGGACGGAAAAGTCACATCGTGCATATTCAAAGGCGTACACTATGAAATGACAGTGGTAACCCAAGGCGGATATGAACTGATGGTGCAGGACTATCATGCCTTCGAGCCAGACCAGGAGGTGAGCCTAATCATCAAACCTTCAGACATACATGTGATGAAAAAAGAACGCACCTGCAACACCTTTGACGGTAAAGTGATAGACGACACACACATCGAGATGTTGGGCGAAACCTTTGAATGCCTGCCACACGACTTTGCCCGGGATACGGAAGTGACAGTCGAAGTGGACTTTGACAAGATAGACCTCACCGACGACAAAGAAGACGGAAAGCTGGAGGGCAGCGTACAGCTGATTCTTTATAAGGGAAACATCTATCATCTGACCATCGTTACCGATGAGCACGACCACCTGTACGTCGACACTAACGACGTGTGGGACGACGGTGACATGGTGGGCATCAACATCAGTCCTGAAGATTTGAGAATAACTAAGAAATGATAAACAACAACACACTTTAAAAACATCAACCACCATTGAAACCGATTCTGCAATTCTTTTTCAGGCGAAGCTCGTGGGCACTCCCCTACACCCTCTTCCTGATTATGTTTGTGGTACTCCCGCTGATACTCATTGGGGTATATGCCTTCATGGACAACC
>JAFUPU010000079.1 GCA_017472635.1 Bacteroidaceae bacterium | reverse complement strand
TGCCCGTTATCAGAAGTGATTTCGGCTTTGGGGTTGATGCGTTTTAGCAGTTCCGAAGCTGGTTCATCGGACGGGTCTTGCGGTACAAGTTTACCATGGATTGCAAGGTCAAGAATCTTGCTTTTGGTTTGCTTGATAGTTGTTTGTAGGTCAACTTTTCCCTGCTCTATTTGGTCTATTAAAACGAACCAACGGTTTATTTCTGCAACTATACGATGTTGTTCTTCAAGAGGTGGAAGCGGAATTTGCAAGGAGAGTAGTAATTCTCGTTTTAGTCCAGGTATTAGACCGTTCGCTTTTGATATTACAGTCTCTATATTATTCTTTATAACAGTTTTTATGTATTTGATATTGACGTGATTAGTACATCCTCTTACAGCCTGTATCTGACGAGCAATATGGGCTGTGCCTATACGATTTATCGCCATTTTTCCTACACCAGCACCTTTACAGACAACAAGTAAATCATCTATATAAGAATAAACAGAGGGGTATTCTGTCCAACGATTTACGGTGAGTTGTTCATTCTCGATATTGCTCGCTCCAATGATATAAGGTATGCCTTTAATATCAGCATTATATTTTTCTGGAGGAAAATCCTGCCCAGAGATAAGCTCCAAAACATCTCCTAATACCACCCACTCCCACGACCCCGGCACCTCAAACGGCACCTGCTCATAATGGGGCGTATCGGAAGCATAGTGAGTAAGAATAGAACAGAAAAACCTAATATAACCTACTGCCCGGCTTTTCAAACATAGTTGCCCCCCCTCGATATTATCTATGCGAACTGATTCACAGGAGTGAGTAGGTCGACTGATATGGAGTGAATAGGGTGGTCTATATTGAGTGAGTCGGTCGACTTGCAAAAGTGAATCTTTGTGAAAAACTTGCATTTCGGGGGTTGGGGATTGTATATTTGCAGTCTCTTATACTTATGTTCTATGGCAATACACTATGAATTTTACAGAAACCCTGATCCAACGGGGGGAGAAGAGAAGCGCTATCATGCGCGGGTAGTAAACTACGGACGAGTGACCACCAAACAGCTGGTGAGGGAGATGATGAAGGGGAGCAGTGTGTCGAAAGGCGAAGTCCAGGGCATGCTGATGACGCTTGCCGACAAGTTACAAGAGTATCTGGGCGAGGGACGGACGGTGACGATAGACGGCATTGGTACTTTTCGGGTGAACTTGCGGTGCAAAAAGGAGGTGACGAATCCGGATGAGGCGCAGTCAAGGGATATTGAGTTTAAATCAATCTCTTTCAGAGCCGACCGGGGGTTGTGTAAAGAGATGAAGCAGAAGAAGATTCTCCGTTCGAGCTTCAAACCGCATTCGATGCCGATGACTGATGAGGAGATTGATGCGAAACTGGCTGAGTATTTTGCGAAGGAGGAGACACTCACGCGAAGAGATTTAGAACTCTTTTTTCAACAGACAAAGTCTACGGCAATACGCCTTCTCAAGCGGTTGGTGAGCGAGGGGAAATTGCGTAACGTCGCTACAGAGAGGAATCCGGTGTATATGTTGAACAAAAAGTAGTTCCAAACTTGACACCGGCACGTCGTACATGCTCTTTGGCAATGTCGGGACGCATGGCAAGCGAGAGGGGGATTTCTGCTCCTTCGTTGATAGAGAAGATAGAGTAGAAACCGCTATCTTCCAACTCGGTGCAATCTTCAACAGAGCCTCCGATGGCTATGACCGGGATGCCTTGTCGGGAGGCTGTCTCCAACACGCCCATGGCTGCTTTGCCCATCAGCGTCTGGCGGTCGATGCGCCCTTCGCCGGTTATCACAAAGTCGCATCCTTTCAATAGTTCGTCGAAATGGAGAGCATCGAGAATCATCTCTACTCCCCGGCGGAGTGAGGCATTCAACAGGGCACTGAAGGCACCGCCCAACCCTCCGGCTGCACCGGCACCGGGGATGGTGTTTACATCTACCTGACTGTATAGCTTGATGATTCCGGCAAAATGGACCAGCCCTTTGTCGAGGCACTCAACCATCTGAGGGTCGGCTCCCTTCTGAGGGGCAAATACATGGGCTGCTCCCTTGGGACCACTGAAGGGGTTAGTGACGTCGCAGGCTACGGAGATTTGACAACTTGCGAGCGAGGGTAGGAGGTGGGATGTGTCGATAGAGGCTATCCGTTCGAGTGAAGCTCCACATCCTTCCAGCCTATTTCCTCCAGCATCGAGGAATCGGACGCCAAGGGCGCTGAGCATGCCTGTTCCGGCATCGTTGGTAGCACTTCCCCCTATGCCGATGAGCAGCTTGCGGCATCCGCGCGAGAGGGCATCTGCCATCAGCTGACCTGTACCATACGTCGAGGTCTTCAGCGGATTGCGCTCTTCGGGGGACAACAGGGTGAGTCCGCTGGCAGCTGCCATCTCGATGACGGCAGTCCCTCCGTCGTCTATCACTCCATAACGGGCACGGATAGGGCGCATCAGCGGGTCTGCCACTTCCGTCTCTATCCATTTTCCGTGCAGGGTGTTGACCAGTGCTGCAGCCGTTCCTTCGCCACCATCAGCCAAGTATGCTTTTCTTACGTTGCAGTTGGGGAGTACCGAGCGCAATCCCTCTTCAAAGGCATCTGCCACTTCAGCCGATGTGAGTGAACCTTTGAACGAATCGAATGCTAAAAGAAACGTTTTCATCGGACAACCTAATCAATCTGAAACTTGCTATAGGCAATCAAGCTATCCCTTCGCCTCTTCCAATTCTATGGAGGCGTTTTCCCACTCTTCCACTACGGTGTCGAGCTGTTTCTTGAGGGCGGTGTGCCGCTCGTATAGGGTCATGTCAGCAGCCCCTTCGGGGGTAGTCATTTGCTCTTCGAGGGTGGCAATGTCGGCTTCCAGCTTCTCGATGCGGTTTTCGCAATCAGCTACCGCTTTTTCCAATCGGCGGATAAGCTTCTGTTGCTCCTTCTGCTGTTCGTAGCTGAGTTTGGATGAAGAGGGATTTTCTTCCCTGTCTGAAAGTTTTTTTTCTCTCGCGGAGGAAGAATTTGCGGCAGGTGAGGAGAGTTTGTCAAGCGAGTCGATGCGCTTTCTCTGCAGAAAGTCGTAAATGCCCCCGAGGTGTTCGCGCACCTGTCCGCCTCCGAATTCATACACTTTGGTGACAAGTCCGTCGAGGAATTCACGGTCGTGACTTACAACGATGACCGTGCCGTCAAACTCGCGGATGGCCTCTTTCAGCACATCCTTCGAACGCATGTCGAGGTGGTTGGTAGGCTCGTCGAGGATAAGCAGGTTGACCGGTTCGAGCAACAGACGAATCATTGCCAGCCGGCTACGCTCGCCGCCCGAAAGCACCTTCACCTTTTTCTCTATAGCCTCTCCGCCAAACATGAAAGCGCCCAGTATATCCTTGATGCGGGTGCGGATGTCGCCTACCGCCACGCGGTCGATGGTGTCGAACACGGTGAAGTCTTCATTCAGCAGCTGTGCTTGGTTTTGGGCAAAATAGCCAATCTGCACGTTGTGTCCTATCTTCAGGTTGCCGTCAAAGGGAATTTCGCCCATGATGCACTTCACAAGGGTGGATTTCCCCTCTCCGTTCTTTCCGACAAAGGCCACCTTCTCGCCCCGTTTGATGGTGAGGTTGACGTGTTGAAAAACAAGGTGGTTCTGTTCATACGTCTTTCCCACTTCATCGCAGATAATCGGATAGTCACCGCTGCGTTGGGCAGGAGGGAACTTCAGCCGGAGGGAAGAGTTGTCCACCTCATCCACTTCGATGGGGATAATCTTCTCCAGTTGCTTGATGCGGCTCTGCACCTGTACGGCTTTGGTCGGTTTGTAGCGGAAGCGTTCGATGAAGTCTTTTGTCTCTTGAATCTCTTTTTGCTGATTCTCGTAGGCGCGGAGCTGTTGTTCGCGACGTTCGGTGCGGAGTTGCATGAACTCATCGTATTTTACGCGGTAGTCGTAGATGCGTCCGCAGGAAATCTCGATAGTGCGGGTGGTTACGTTGTTGATGAATGCACGGTCGTGGCTGACCAGCACCACGGCATTGCACCGTGTGGCAAGGAAATTCTCGAGCCATTGGATACTCTCGATGTCAAGATGGTTGGTAGGCTCGTCAAGCAGGAGCACGTCGGGGCGTTGCAATAGCAGTTTCGCCAATTCGATGCGCATGCGCCATCCGCCTGAAAACTCCGAGGTCGGGCGGTCGAAGTCACTGCGTACAAAACCCAATCCTTGCAGGGTGCGTTCGATTTCGGCATGGTAATTGTTCCCGCCCATCAGCTGGTAGTGTTCGTTGGCGTGCGTAAACTTCTCTATCAGTGCCTGATATTCTTCGCTTTCATAGTCGGTGCGTTCAGCCAGCTGGTTGTTCATCTGTTCGATGCTTGCCTGCAACTCGCTGATGTGCTCGAATGCCTGCTCGGCCTCTTCCATCACCGTGCGTGTGTCGCTGAGCACCATCACTTGGGGCAGGTATCCCACCGAGATGTCTTTGGGGATGGCAACATGTCCCTCAGTGGGCGATTGCAGACCCGCCAATATCTTCAACAGGGTGCTTTTTCCGGCACCGTTCTTTCCCACCAAGGCTATGCGGTCTTTCTTGTTGACCACAAATGTCACACCTGCAAACAGTGGCTTGGCGGCAAACTCAACGTGTAAATTTTCTACAGAAATCAAAACTATCTTCTTTTTATGTAGGAGCCTCTCCTCCTCTTTGGGTTAAGGTAGGAATTGTTGACCCCACTCGAGGTAAACAGGGCACAAAGATAGTACTTTTCTGCGAGAAAAGGGGCTAAAAGTGGAGACTTTTGCTGTTTGTCCCATATTTGGCATTTTTCCCAAATTCCTCTTGGATGCGCAGCAGGCGGTTGTATTTTGCCAATCGCTCTGACCGGCAGAGCGATCCGCACTTGATTTGTCCGGCATTGGTGGCAACGGCTATGTCGGCAATGGTGGTATCTTCCGTCTCTCCCGAGCGGTGTGAGATGATGGTGGTATATCCGTTGCGTTGCGCCAGTGCTATGGTGTCGAGTGTCTCGGTCAGGGTACCTATCTGATTGGGTTTGATTAGTATGGAGTTGGCACATCCGCGTTCGATGCCCCTTCTCAGGTAGTGGCTGTTGGTTACAAACAGGTCGTCTCCCACCAGCTGGCATTGCTCTCCCAGGCGTAGGGTGAGCAGTTGCCACCCCTGCCAGTCGTTTTCTGCCATGCCGTCTTCAATAGAGTCGATGGGGTAGGTGCCGGTCAGCCTTGTCAGGTAGTCAACCTGCTCTTGCGAACTGCGTACGCATCCCTGTTCGCCTTCAAAGAGGGTGTAGTCGTACTTCCCTCCCTTGTAAAACTCGGAGGCGGCGCAGTCGAGCCCCAATGTGATGTCGGTGCCGGGGATGTATCCGGCATGCTTGATTGCCTCCATCAGGCAGTCCAGCACCTCTTCCACACTGTGCAGTTCGGGGGCAAATCCGCCTTCGTCTCCCACTGAGGTGTTCAACCCCTGTTGTTTCAATAGCTGTTTGAGCGCGTGAAAAACTTCACTTCCCATGCGCACCGATTCGCTGAACGAGGAGGCGCCTATCGGGCGTATCATAAACTCTTGGAAGGCGATGGGTGCATTGGAGTGTCTGCCTCCGTTGATGATGTTCATCATCGGTACGGGCAGGATGTGGCAGTTGGCTCCTCCGAGGTAGCGGTATAGGGGGATTCCCATGCTGTTGGCAGCGGCATGGGCTGTTGCCAGTGATACACCCAGTATGGCATTGGCACCCAAGTATGATTTGTTGTTCGTGCCGTCGAGGTCGATGAGCCGTTGGTCGATGAGTCGCTGGTTGAATGGGTCGAAGCCTTTCAGGTAAGAGGCTATCAGCCTGTTTACGTGGTCGATGGCATGTGTTATCCCCTTCCCGTTATAGCGGTCGGGGTCGTGGTCACGCAATTCGACGGCTTCATGTTCGCCGGTTGAAGCACCTGACGGTACGGAGGCTCGTCCCCGTATTCCGTTACATAGAGAGACCTCGACTTCGATGGTCGGATAACCGCGTGAGTCGAGAATTTCTCTTCCAAAGATATGGTCGATTTTCATTGTTACACGTTTTGATGGTTATGTTAGGGTAACAATGGATGCGGCTGAAAAGTTTATTCCATCTTCATCGGGGGGGGCGATTGCCACCGGGGAAAGCTCCGTCACCTTGGTTGCCGGACGGGTTGGGGCATATAGGTTGTAGTGAAGGTAAGCATCACCTCCGGATAGTACCCCATCTGCTTTGCTATATGCATGGGTTGGCAATGAAAGTATGTTTGGTATATAATATATAAAGAACGCGCGCGCGAGGAATGAGGCGTTCTATGGTGTATCCTTGCGCAGGGGCGGGGACAAGCTTGCTTATGACACATAGGGGTGAAAGTCTGATGCTCTTTCTTTTTTTGTTGGTAGAGAATAGGGGAGTAGGCAGCAAAATGTACGTCTCTTAATGGTGCAAGTGCACTGGAAATAGTGAGATTTGGGCAAAAATCAAACAAAATATCGGTGTAAATGATATTTTTCTTTCAAAATGTTTGCGGATTAAAGATAAAGCTGTAACTTTGCAACCGGTTAATGGAACAAACATTAAAGTTATGACAAGAATGAATCGTGCATATTGGTGGTGGCGCAGCTTGCAGCAAACAATGTCGTAAGCAGCCGATTCTCTTGTGTGTGAATTGTAGACAAACAATGAACGAGATATGAAAGAGACCTATCGTAGCTTACGGTAGGTCTCTTCTTTTTATGAATGATTTAAGCAAATAAACAACTGACGAATATGGAAACAACAAAATTTCAAGTCAACGAGAAAGGATTTTATGGAGAGTTTGGCGGGGCCTATGTTCCCGAGGTATTGGGCAAATGTGTAGAGGCACTGCGTGCCACTTACCTGGATGTACTGGAAAGTGAAGAGTTCAAGCAAGAGTATATGGAACTGTTGCGTGACTATGTGGGACGCCCCTCTCCGCTCTATCTGGCAAAGCGTATGAGCGCGAAGTATGGTTGCAAACTTTATCTCAAGCGCGAAGACTTGAATCATACGGGAGCCCACAAGATAAACAACAGTGTGGGACAGATTTTGTTGGCAAAGAAGATGGGCAAACATCGTGTCATAGCCGAGACAGGAGCCGGACAGCACGGAGTGGCTACGGCAACCGTATGTGCCTTGATGGATATGGAGTGTACAATCTATATGGGAGCCATCGATGTAGAGCGTCAGCATACGAACGTTGAGAAGATGAAGATGTTGGGAGCTACCATCGTGCCTGTGACTGCCGGCAGTCAGACGTTGACCGAGGCTGTGGAGGCTGCCCTGAATGACTGGTGTACCCATCCCGATGAGACTTTCTATCTGATAGGAAGTGCTGTCGGACCTCATCCCTATCCCGATATGGTGGCACGCCTGCAGTCGATTATCAGTGAAGAGTTGAAAGAGCAGTTGATGGAGAAAGAGGGACGTGACTATCCCGACTATCTGATGGCATGCA
>JAFUPU010000078.1 GCA_017472635.1 Bacteroidaceae bacterium | reverse complement strand
CCGACCAAGGTATCCTGAAACGTAACAACGAGAAGGCACGCATGGTACCTGCTCCCGAAATCTACGGATATGGTGGCGACTTCCACAAGGATGATGCTTCGGACGGAAACTTCTGCAACAATGGTGTGGTGGCTCCCGATCGTGACCTCCATCCGCAT
The DNA here is from genome assembly GCA_017472635.1 of Bacteroidaceae bacterium. Classification (GTDB taxonomy): domain Bacteria; phylum Bacteroidota; class Bacteroidia; order Bacteroidales; family Bacteroidaceae; genus Phocaeicola_A. Next base: position 3,981 of record JAFUPU010000078.1, on the reverse strand, counting down.
GCATACGAAATCGCACAGCAGTACCAGAACATCTGGGTAACAGCTGCTGACCTCCAGAAGGGCGAAGTGAACATCTACAACGAGAACTTCTTCAAGGATATGAAGAACTACGTACTCACTTGGGAACTCCTGGTGAATGGTGTGGCTGAACAGACTGGTGTAATGGCCAACCTGAACGCCAAGCCTCAGGAGACCGTGAAGGTGACTCTCCCCTACTCGCTCGAAGGCATCTGCCAGTGCAAGGAAGTACACCTGAACGTATATTTCTCTCTGAAGAACCGCGAGGGCATCCTGCCTGCCGGACAAAAGGTAGCCGGCAACCAGCTGGCCATCCGCGAAAAGGGCGAAAAGGCTCTGACCATCGGCAATTGCCCGTATGCACGCAACATCAAGGTAGAAGATGACGCCATGCTGAACATCATCGGCGAGAACTTCATCCTCTCATTCGACAAAGAAAACGGATACTTGAGCAACTGGGTAGCCAATGGCGACTTCGTGATGCAACCAGGTGCTGCATTGACTCCTAACTTCTGGCGTGCCCCGACCGACAACGACTATGGTGCAGGCATCCAAAACCGCCTGAAGGTATGGAAGAACCCGGGCTTGAAGCTGACCGCCATGAACCACGAGGTGAAGGAGGGACAGGTAATCATCACCGCCAACTACGACATGACTGAGGTGCAGGCCAAACTGACCCTGACCTACACCGTGAGCAACACGGGTGCCGTCCTGGTGAACCAGAAGATGACTGCTACGAAGGACGCGAAGGTAGCTCCCCTCTTCCGCTACGGTATGCAGATTACCCTGCCCAAGCGCTACAACGATGTGAAGTACTACGGACGTGGTCCTGTAGAGAACTACAACGACCGCAAGAGCGCTGCTTTCGTAGGCATCTACGAACAGACCGTTGACGAACAATTCCACGACTACCAGCGTCCGCAAGAGACAGGTAACAAGACCGACCTGCGCTTCTACGAACTGAAGGACAATCGTCACAACACCTTGCACATCACATCTGACAAGCTCTTCTCTGCATCAGCCCTGCACTACAAGATGAGAGACCTGGACGATGGCGAACACAAGCAGCAGAGCCACCCCGAATACCTGCAGAAGGGCGAAACCTACGTGAACATCGACCTTGACCAGATGGGTATGGGTTGTGTGAACAGCTGGGGTGCATGGCCACGCAAGGAGTACCAGCTCCCCTACGGCGACTATGACTTCACCTTCCTGTTGAAGCCGATGAAGTAAACGGTTAGAGACATACCCCAACCGAGTCAACTCCGTTCGCGAACCTATCAAACACGGTTCACGAACGGAGTTAATCGTTTAAAGGGATATAAGTTGAATTTCATTCTAAAAAACAATAAATCTCTTGTTTTTCTGAGAATAATCACGTAGCTTTGCGGCAGAAATATAACATCTGTCAGAAAAAGTAATTATGGGACGTTCAGAATTGGTACAACAATTGGGAAGTATGATAAAAAAAATGCTTCCCGACGCGCAAGCAATCCTATACGGTTCACAAGCGCGTGGAGAAGCAAAAGGCAACAGCGATATCGACTTGTTGATACTGATTGACCGCGACAAGATTTCTCCACAGGAAGAAAATGCAATTACCGACCCCATATACGACCTTGAATTCAAATCTGGAATTATCATAAGCCCATTGGTTATGACCAAAAAAGCTTGGGAAGAGACCAAAAAGCAAACAACGTTTTACTACAACGTAATGAAAGACGGTATATTGATATGAGCATGGATGAACAAACAAGGTTGAGTATAGTCAACTATCGATGCCAAAAGGCACATCTGCTGATGCGCGATGTAGAAGTTTTGATGGAACACAAAATGTGGAACTCCACCGTCAATCGTCTGTATTATGCATGTTTCCACATGATATCTGCCTTGCTTATTTTACACAAAATAGAGGTAAGAACCCATGTAGGACTACGACAAGCTTTCGGAGCAAATTTTATCAAAACAGGAATTTTACCACCTGAATGTGGCCGTATATTCACTCGCCTATACGACAAACGCCAATCCAGCGATTATGACGACTTCCGTGAGTTCACTCAAGAGGAAGTTGAAGATTTGCATCCACAAGTTCAATACTTGCTAAAGGAAGTTGACAGATTGATAGCAGAACTGAATTAATGTAGTCCGTGCCTGACGTTATATTCGCCCACCACACACCTTCAACTTGACATTTTGTCAAATTGTATATTCGCCCCGCGAGAATCGCGTATTTCCGTCCAATTCTCCTTTCGGATGGGAATACGCGATTTTTATTAGCCAAAATCAGCATATCTCACTGATTTTTAGAATCATGCAAAAATACTGATTAAGGAAAAAGGCAGATTCTACATCCCAACATGGCTGCTCCGACAAGCCATCGGACAAACAAAAGACGACAAAATTAGTCCGAATCATAGTCCGACTGCTGTCCGACTGGAGGAGAACAGCTGTCGGACTCCGGACGGACAGCTGCCCATATAGAAGGAGAACAGCTGTCGGACAAAAGACGGACAGCTGTCAGACTACGGGAAAACACTCCTCTTCACCACCTATTTCCCCCTTTTCCGGTTTCTATTTAAGCAATTCCTAGAAAATGAAAGGCTAAAAAAAGCGACTTTTTCTGTATATTCTTGCATAATCAGAGCACTTTTCTGCATAATTATGCAAAACGCGCACCTCAAACAGACAATGACGAGATAACAATATGTAAGCAATTAGCCATATTCAACACAAATCTGTCACCTGTCAGCGTCTTTCCTTTGTCCTTTTGCATTTGCATTGTGAAGGTATTGTGCATAAGCATTTGCAATGCACCAAACACACTCCATCAGCCAATTATTGTTTCGCATCACAGATACACACCTTCGGACGGCCAAATTGGGGAATCATTCAAAAAAGGATGAAAAACACTTGGAAAATTAAAAGAAAATGTGTTTCTTTGCATTGCAAAATCAATTTATAGATTCAGTATGCAAAGGGAAGAAGTTATCCGTTCGATACACGAAGCCGCCAGACAGGTGATGCCCAAAGGAGCCAAAGTGTTACTCTTTGGGTCGCAAGCTCGTGGAGATGCCCGAGAGGACTCCGATTGGGACATTCTGATTTTACTGAACAAGGATAAGTTGGAGAATGAAGACCATGACAAATATTCCTACCCCTTGATGGAGCTGGGTTGGATGATTGACCAACAGATTCATCCCATGCTTTACACCATGAAGGATTGGCAGAAGCGTCATTTCACCCCCTTCTACAAGAATGTCGAACAAGATAGTGTGGTGGTTTATGCTAACAACTGATGACAGAAAAGCAATCATTGCCTATCGGTGCGAAAAAGCAATGGCAGATTTGCACCAAGCCAAAGAAGTGGCAAAGTTAGGCTTTTGGAGTCTCGCAGGCAATCGTCTGTATTATGCCGCGTTCCACATGGCTTCTGCTCTACTGTTAGACAAAGGCATGACCGCACGCACACATAGTGGCGTCATCCACATGATAGGTTCCCAATTCATTACAAAAGGCCTAATTTCCAAAGAATATGGACGTATATTCTCTCGATTGTTTGAATTAAGGCATTCAGGCGATTATGATGACATGTACAATGCAACAGAAGAAGAGGTTTCACCCTACATTGACAAAACCGAAGCATTTTTGAATGAAATGAAAGGATTGTTGACTTTTCAGGATTGAATGTTTTCATCCTTATATCAACATGCCACTTTTCTGTCCCTTCGCGTTTGCAACGCGAAGGCATTAAGTATAAGCATTTGTAATGCGCCAAACACACTCCATCAGCCAATTATTCTTTCGCATCACAGATACACACCCTCGGACGGCCAAATTGGGGAATCATTCAAAAAAAGATGAAAAACACTTGGAAAATTAAAAGAAAATGTGTTTCTTTGCATTGTAAAATCAATTTATAGATTCAGAAACCCTTAAAAATGCATCTTTATGTTTGGAGTTACT
>JAFUPU010000077.1 GCA_017472635.1 Bacteroidaceae bacterium | reverse complement strand
CTGCATAATTTCCTAAAAATTTATTGTAATTTGCCAAATTATTTAAAGAAAGAGCATAACCAGGATGAGACTTACCTAAAACCTGCTCACGAATTTGCAAAGCTTCTGTTCCTAAACGGATAGCTTCGGAATAATTACCTAAAGAAGAATTATAAAGAGCCAAACTATGTAAAGAAAGAGCATAATCAGGATGGGACTTACCTAAAACTTGTTCACGGATTTGTAAAGCTTCAGCCTCCAAACGAATAGCTTCGGAATAATTACCTAAAATATAGTTGTAACCTGCCAAATTATTTAAAGAAACAGCATAATCAGGATGGGACTTACCTAAGACTTGCTCACGAATCTGCAAAACTTCGGTTCCTATACGAATAGCTTCATGATAGTTTCCTGAAGAATTGTAGTAAAGAGCCAGATAATTCAAAGATGCAGCATACTCTGCACTCATTTTTCCATGGGTCTGTTCAAAAATAGGTAAAGATTTTGTTCTATAACGAATGGCTTCTGGATAATTACCTAATGATTCATAAATAGTGGCTATTACATTTAATAAATCTCCGTACCACAAGTGATTTTCTCCTGATATCTCTTTCGCCATTTCTGCACTACACTGAAACAATTCTAATGCTTTATTATAATCGCCTTCACGTATAGCCTTTAATCCTTCTTGTGAAATCCGATCAGCCTCAACAGCGTTCCGACGGTCTATCGGATAACTGCGATAATAGTTGGGACTGAGTTTTTTAGCCTCTTCTTCATACCCCAATTTGTAAAGACACGAAGATAACCACATGGATAAATAAAACAGACGGTTGCTGGTAGAGTCCACTTCAGCCTTGTCTATCTGAAAACTTTCGGTAAACAACGGAACAGCCTCAGCATACTTGCCCGCCTGGTAAAGCTCTACCCCACGGGCATAGAGGGAATCGGACTTGGCAAGCTGTGTCGGGTCTTGGGCAAAAGTCATTGCCGACATCCAACAACAGAGAAGAAAAAGAAATACCTGTCTCATAATCGCTGTTTTTTTAAAAGGGCAAACCGATTGAGGGGACTCCCCTTCCGGATTGCAGATTCGGGTGTATGTCAAAAAGTTGCTGTCATCGTTTCTCTTTTTCCAATAGCCGCTAAAACGTCGTGACCTCTTGCAGCACAGCCACTGCCGTCTGCACATCGGGCACTTGCAGGACTACCATGCTGCGCTTGCCGTTCTGTTCGCGCAGGTTGCAGCGACGGGGGTAACGCGCCATGAAGTTGATGGACTTTCCGAACGAGGCACTCTGGTAGAAGAGGCTGTCGGGGTTGCCCACAAAATAGAGGATGAGCCGCCCTGCCTTGAGGGTGATTTTCTCGGCTCCCAACCGCTTGCCCAACCGACGCAGAGAGACTACGCGCATCAACTCTTCGCCCTCGGGAGGAACCTTGCCGAAACGGTCTTCGAGACGCTGGCGGTAGGCATCGACCTCGGCGGTGGTCTGCAAACTGTCGAGTTCGCGGTAGAGCAACATACGCTCGCTGCTGCTGGGAATATAGCTGTCGGGGAAAAGCAACTCCAGGTCGCTCTCTATCTGACATTCGGCAACAAACTCTTCGGCTCCCACCTCCTCACCGTTTGCCTTGACCTCATCGGCATAGAGTTCGGCAAACTCGTCGGTCTTGAGTTCGCACACCGCCTCGGTGAGAATCTTTTGATAGGTCTCATACCCCAGGTCGGCAATGAATCCGCTCTGCTCGGCTCCCAGCATGTTGCCCGCTCCACGGATGTCGAGGTCTTGCATGGCAATGTGTATGCCGCTGCCCAGTCCGCTGAAGTTCTCGATAGCCTGCAGACGGCGGCGTGCCTCGGGGGTGAGCGTGCTGAGCGGTGGGGCTATCAGGTAACAGAACGCCTTGCGGTTGCCGCGTCCCACCCGTCCGCGCAACTGATGCAGGTCGCTCAAGCCGAAGTTGTGTGCCTGGTTGACGATGATGGTGTTGACGTTGGGGATGTCGATGCCGCTCTCGATGATGGTGGTGGCAATAAGTACGTCGTAGTCGAAATTGACAAAGTCGAGAATGACCTGCTCAAGCTTGTCGGGCTCCATCTGTCCGTGACCGATGCAGATGCGGGCATCGGGGATGCGCTTCTGTATCATATCTGCCAGTTCCACTAAGTTGCGGATGCGGTTGTTGACGATAAAGACCTGTCCGCCCCGGCTCATCTCGAAGTTTACGGCATCAATGAATATCTCTTCGTCGAACGTGTGTACCTCGGTCTGTATAGGATGGCGGTTGGGCGGCGGAGTCTGTATGATAGAGAGGTCGCGTGCCCCCATGAGCGAGAACTGGAGGGTGCGCGGGATAGGAGTTGCCGTGAGCGTGAGGGTATCGACATTGGCTTTCAGCTGGCGTAACTTCTCTTTGACGGAGACTCCGAACTTCTGCTCTTCGTCGATGATGAGCAGTCCGAGGTCTTTGAAGCTGATATCCTTTCCTACGAGCCGGTGGGTGCCCACAATGATGTTTATCTCGCCCTCTTTCAACTCTTTAAGGATGCGTTTGACAGCCGACGGCTTGCGTGAACGGCTGATGTAGTCGATTTTACAGGGGAACTCCTTGAGACGCTCGCTGAAGGTGCGGTAGTGCTGGTAAGCCAACACCGTAGTGGGCACCAAGACCGCCACCTGCTTGTTGTCGCACACCGCCTTGAAGGCTGCACGCACTGCCACCTCGGTTTTGCCGAACCCTACATCGCCACACACCAGGCGGTCCATAGGGCGTGCCTTCTCCATATCGGCTTTTACCTCTTGGGTAGCCTTGAGCTGGTCGGGGGTATCTTCGTAAAGGAAGCTCGCCTCCAACTCGTGCTGCAAAAAGGTGTCGGGAGTATAGGCATATCCGGGCTCTTCGCGACGGCGGGCATAGAGCTTGATAAGGTCGCGGGCAATGTCTTTAATCTTCTTCTTGGTCTTTTCTTTGATGCGCTCCCAGGCTCCGGTCCCCAACTTGTTGAGGCGGGGAGGTTCCCCCTCTTTTCCCTTATATTTCGACACTTTATGCAGGGCATGGATAGAGACAAAGACTACATCGTCGTTCTGATAGAGCAGTTTGATGACCTCTTGGGTGCTGTTTCCACTGGGGATACGTACCAATCCGGCAAAACGTCCGACCCCGTGGTCGATGTGTACGATGAAATCGCCCGGCTCGAACTGCTGCAGCTCCTTCAAGGTGAGCGCCACTTTGCCGCTACGCGCCTTGTCGCTACGCAGGTTGTACTTGTGGAAACGGTCGAAGAACTGATGGTCGGTGAAGAAACAGGCACGCAAGGTGTCATCGGCATATCCCTCGTGCAAAGTACGCCCCATAGGGGTAAAAACGATTGGAGAGGTATCCGGCTCTTCACTCCGTTCATCGAAAATGGCTCTCAACCGGTCAATCTGCTTCTGACTGTCGGCTAATATATATAAGGTATAACCTTTATTGAGGTAGTCGCCCAACACGGGAGTGACCAAATCGAAGTTTTTATGGAAGATTGGCTGGGGAGTAATCTCGAAACCAATAGTCGCCTCGGGGGTATCTGAGGGTCTGTTTCCGAATTCGACCCGGCGGAACCCGGATGCCTTGCTGACAAAGTCGTCCATGGCTACCAACGAAGGGAGGTGAATGAATGTATGCTCTTCGCTCTCCATGGCAATGGCAGCTTGCGTACTCACCGCCTCCTGCCGGAGAGCATCGAGGCGTTCGCAAACCCACCGGAAATCTTTGACTGCCAACAAGGATTGGTCGGGAAGGAAATCGAGGAAGCAGACTCCGTCGTCGCCCTGGTCTTTACCCAGTTCGGGAACGATGGTCACTTCTTTCATCCGTTCACGCGAGAGCTGGTTCTCGACTTCAAACGTGCGGATGCTGTCTATTTCATCACCAAAAAAGTCTATTCGGAAAGGATATTCTGAAGAAAAAGAGAAGACATCAAGGATACTGCCCCGCATGGCAAACTGCCCCGGCTCATAGACGTAGTCGACATGTTCAAAGCCCAAGTCGACAAGCACTCCCTCGACGTGTGTGGATTGGATTTTCTGCCCCACAGAGAGTTGCAGGGTCTGATCGGATAACTCCTTGGGGGAGACAACGAGCTCTGCCAAAGCCTCGGGATGGGTAACCACGTGAAATCCGTCTGCCGCCTGCCCGTCAAATTGCTGCAAACGTGCCAACACCTCGGTGCGAAGGATTTCATTGGCCGCATCGCGCCTGCCATATTTGATGGCACGACTGTAGGACGAGGGGAAAAACAAGACCTGCTCCTCTCCCACCAACTGCACCATATCGTGATAGAAGTATCCAGCCTCCTCACGGTCGTTCAAGATATAAAGGACAACCCGCCTTCCACCCAAACTACCGAATACAACGGGGGCAGATGAGGCTTGCAAGCCACTTACAAAAAGCCTTTTGACCGATTGATTGTCCAACTGTGAAGCAAGTGCCTTCACGGTTGGATGATGAGCATACAATTGTTGCAATTCAGTCAGTTTAGTCTCCATACCATCTTATTTTTTACTGCAATTCTCCTTTACCCTGACGAATGATTTCAAATTCATCGTCAACACACGAAACAATCGTGCTCGGCTCGACTCCTCCGATACCTCCATCAATAACCATATCGACCTGTTGCCCGAACTTTTCATGTATCAGTTCGGGATGTGTCAGGTATTCGATATCATCCGCCGGGTCGTAAGGCAGAGATGTTGTGAGAATGGGAGCCTCTAACTGACAACAGATTTCGCGAATGATATCATTGTCGGGGACTCGGATGCCCACCTCCTTGCGATGTTTATATATCCGGGGAAGACGACTTCCTGCAGGCAAAATGAATGTGAAGGGACCCGGAAGATTTCCCTTGACCAACTTGAATACCTGATTGCTGACCTTGGCATATTCGCTGATGCTCTTCAAATCATAGCAGATGATTGAGAGATTGTGTTTCTGAGGGTTCAACCCTTTCAATTTGCACACACGTTCTATGGCACGCTCCTTTAAAGCGTGGCATCCGACGGCATAAACCGTATCGGTGGGGAAAATCAATAAGCCGCCGTCGTTCAACAAATCAACTACAGCCGAGATGTCGGCTTGTGAATTGCCCGTTTCATAAAATCTCTTCAACATATATCCTGGATAATTTTATTCATTGTTTGAAATCAGAAGCCAGACACTGTATCAACTTGACTTCTTGATATTTTCCCTCCTCTACACACAGCCAATCTGCCAGGTTGACACAGCGCGTAAAGCCGCATGAGGCAAACATCCGCAGACACCCTTTGTTTCCGGGGGTCACATAGGCATACATCTGGTGCAGATGCAGAAAGGAGAAGGCATAACGGGCCAACAACTGCAGGACTTGCCTGCCATAACCTTCGCCCCGATACCTGGAGAAGAGCACCATGCCCACTTCGGCACGCCTGTGGAGGAAGTCGAAATTCATCAATTCGGTACATCCCAAGACACGGGTATCGCTCTTACGTTCAACCACAAAACGCACTTCACCATCGGCAAACACATCGCAACGGCTCGACTCAAGATAGCGACGCAAAGCATAGCGCGAATAGGGAGCCGTGGTTGCAGAGATATGCCACATCGACGGATTGTTTTCTATCGCATACACCAGTTCCAGGTCTTCAGGCTCAAGGGCCCGGAGACGGATAAAATCGTTCTCCAACCAATCAGACTGAGTGTTATTCATATTCAATCGGGATTTTTTTCTAACTTATAACAATCAGAGGCAAAGACCATCGTACCAGCCGACGAAAGGTAAAGTCCCATCTTCATCCGGGAATCTCCCCCACGGAAATGTTCGCGCTGCATGAAAGCCATCACATCCGAGTAGTTAAAAAGTTCCATGTCAAACACAATGTGTGTATATGCCTCCTTCATCTGTTCGCGGTAGCCGGAAATGCGCCCCAAGGGCAAGGTACGCTCTTCGGTGTCGTGCATGTCCAGCTCGAGTGAAGTGAAACTTATCCCTTGACGGGTGCAGATTGTCTCCATTTCGCCACACACTTCCGGACTTCCCACCAGCAACAGGCGATAACGTTCGCCGTCGTCTGTCTTGCGGTCTAAGCGTTTGGGTTGACGCACAAGGAACTCCAAGGCTCCCATCAGGCAAACTCCCATGCGCACCAACAGAGACATCCAGCGATGCCTGCTTCCAAAATGCTTGTCGTAGAATATAATCATAGCATTGTAGAAGTTACGCACATAGCGGAAGGAGGTCTTTTGGGTGCTTTCTCCCTTATAGTGTACAATCGGACAAGGCAGGTAATAATTCTGGTACCCTCCTTTGAGCAAACGGTATGAAAGGTCTATATCCTCGCCATACATAAAGAAGGTCTCGTCCAACAGACCTATTTCATCCAACGCCGAACGGCGTAACATCATGAAAGCACCTGAAACAATCTCAATGCGGGCTATGTCATTCTCGTCCAAATAGCGCATATAGTACTTTCCAAACAGGCGTGACTTAGGAAACAGCTTGCACAACCCCACCATCTTGAAAAATGAGGTCAACGGCGTGGGCACTCCCCGTCGGGATTCCCAAGCAAATCCACCGTTTGCCTTCAACATCTTAACTCCTACAGCGCCTGCTGAAGGATGACTGTCCATAAAAGCCACACACTCGTCAAGCACCTCCTCTCCCACCACAGTGTCGGGGTTCAGCAACAACACATACTCGCCCTTCGCCTCACGGATAGCCTGATTGTTGGCACGGGCGAAACCGCAATTTTCAGCATTTTCAATGAATCTGACCTCGGGATAACGTAGGCGCAACTCGGCAACCGACCCATCGGTCGAGGCATTGTCTACAACGATTACTTCAGCCGGAATCCCCGTAAGGGCACGCTGCACCGAATGCAAACATCCACTGAGATAATGCTTGACGTTATAGTTGACTATGACGATTGTTAGTTTCATTCTTCGTTCAGTTTCAAATCTTCTTTTACTCGTCTCTCATTGGGCAAGCAGAACAGAGACGCCAACAGCCCCAATACGGCACACAATCCTCCGATGCTGCTCAACGTCCAATAATAGATTGACAAGTTGAGCAACACTACGCCTGTCAACAGCGACAACCGTATCTCGCTCCAACGCTGATATGAGTGCAAAGCATCGCTTAACGGCAGGGCTGAGATGCGTCTGACCACCGCCAATCCGAAGAGTTTCAAAGACAAGGGTATCAAACAAAGCGTCAACAAGATGCCAATGGTCTGTAACAGATATTCCATCCGGGGGTCTCCGGCATACATCCCCAATTCCATCCAACCCAATTCATAGGAAAGGAACAAACCTGCTGCCAACAGCCAAAAAACAATATACTCCAACCACATCCGGCGGACCATTTTTTTCAATTCATTCATCGCTTTATCTTATATTATACTTTTTATTACTCAAAAAACCGGCAAATGTCCGTGTCATATGCCACACATTATTTAAAAGGAGTACGTCCCACGATGGAACGTCCTAATGTCACTTCATCGGTATATTCCAGTTCGTCGCCAATGGATATGCCCCGGGCTATTACACTCACCTTCACGCCTGTATGGTGTAGTTTACGGTAGATATAGAAATTGGTGGTATCACCCTCCATGGTCGAACTGAGTGCCAAAATCACCTCTTCAACTCCACCGGCTTCAACCCTCGCCACCAGACTCTCTATCTGCAAGTCACTGGGACCTATCCCATCCATCGGTGAGACCACTCCTCCCAATACATGGTAAAGCCCGCGGAATTGCCCGGTGTTCTCTACAGCCATCACATCGCGGATATTTTCAACGACACAGATAACCGCACTGTCGCGCGAGGGAGTCGAACAAATATGGCACACCTCGGTATCGGAAATATTGTGGCACACCTTGCAATATTTCACCTCACGTTTCAATGTGACCAGGGCATGACTGAACTTTTCAACCATAGCATTGTCCTGACGCAACAGGAACAACACCAACCGCATGGCGGTTTTCTTGCCTATACCCGGCAGTTTGGCAAACTCTTCTACTGCATTTTCAAGCAATACCGATGGATATGACTGATTCATCTGCTTACTGTATGTTTCAAACAACCTTTACGTTCTCCATCACTTGACCAGTTGCTTGCTATGCACCACCGTACCGTCGACATACTCGGTTTCAACCAACACCACACCGCGTGAAGGTGCCGTAACCTGCTGACCATATGCATTGTAATAGCGCACCGCTGCCACTTGGGCTGCCGTTGCGGTGGTCGACTCTACTCCTGCCAGTTGTCCCTTCAACAGTTCCACATAATCAGGCAAGAAATAGCTGAGATGAGGCGGTTGGTTATAGGCTGCCGTCTGCCATACGGTAGCCATACGGTATTGATGGTCGTGCATCAAGGTGGGCACTCCGATGGTCGAGGTATAGGTCGTTGAAAAAATCATCAGATGACTTTTGGTCGATTCATCGTAATAGACCACCTCTTCACGCCAGTCGCCAAAGATGTCAGCCTGCAGGCAGGGTGTGTTCTTTATCAAATTGTCTCCGACCTTATATTTCGAGGCAAAGTTCACCAAGTTTGAGATGCTGCTCCGGCTCTTCATCTTGTCCATCTTGCTCTCTTCAAGTATTTCCTCCTGTACATCTCCATCCCAATAGGTTCTGAAGTTGACACTGGGGCGTTTGGAACCTATTTTTTCACCGGATGCGGCATAAACGCCTCCATCGGCCGTACTCCAATACTCGGCACCCCGTGAAGCGGCGTCCACATCGGCACACAATCCGCGCCCCACATCCGAGCCTGTGTTGTATCCGCTCACCAGTTCGCCAGTCAAGGCATCATGCATCTCCACACCGTATTTGGCGGTAATTTCTTCATGCACCATCATCACTTCGATTCCCGGACGATCGGGGGCAAAATCACCTACATGCAGGGCATCGCCATGTCCCCATCCCGTGCGATACATGATGCTTCCGTCGTCGTCAATGGCACAAGCCCCGTAGATAATTTCATCGCGCAAGTCTCCATCGACATCGGCAACAGAGATGGAGTGTGCACCTTCCCCATAGGCTCCCAGTTCGGGCTTGTCAGAACAGTGCAACCAACGGGTTTCAAGGAAGGTACCGTCAAAATCGACCGCCCAGAGGTAGGCTGCCGTATAATATCCCCTACACATCACCAGGCTGGGGTGCTCTCCATCGAGATATGCCACACATGCCAGGTAACGTTCTGAACGGTTTCCATAAGAATCACCCCACGAGCTGATGGTATCGCGTGCCGGACGGTAAGGAACGGTAGCCACCTCTTCGCCTGTCAATCCCTTAAACACTGTCAGATACTCAGGTCCGTCAATTATCACTCCCGTTTTGCTGCCACTGTCACCACGATAGTCGGCTTGGGGGTCGTCATTTCCCAACAACACGTACTTCCCTTTACCGTCGATGGTGCCGGGAGCAGTCTTACAAGCCACCTCGGCACAACCGTCGCCATCCAGGTCGTAGACCATCAACTGGGTGTAATGGGCACCTGCACGGATATTCTTTCCCAAATCTATCCGCCACAGTTGTTCGCCTGTCAACCGATAGCAATCTATCAGCACATTGCCTGTATATCCGCTGATAGAGTTGTCTTGCTGGTTGCTGGGATCCCATTTCATCACGATTTCATATTCGCCATCGGCATCCACATCAGCCACCATACAGTCACCGGGGATATATTCAAACTCTCCACTGGCAGTTGTGCCCGAAGCCGGCCGATTCAACGGGATATCCAAGTAGCCTTTGGCAAGCACCCTTGCCGAGGTACGCTCGACCACTTCATCTCCCACCAGCGCCTCTATGGTATAAGTGCTGGTGATTTTTCCTGCTGCATCAAGCAAATTGTTTTTGCCTCTGATGGGAGTCTGATTTACCAAGGTCCCATCGCGATATACGTTGAAGGTCATGCCTAAGGGGTCACCTATAAGCCAACGCCAGTTGACCAGCATACCTCCGGAGGTATAGGTGGCTATTGCCCCACGCCCTAACTTTTCGGGGTCGAGTTCAAAGGTACGTCCGGCAAAAGGCATCACCAACGGCACCTCTACTTTTGCTTCGGCAACTTCTGAAGTCTTCATGTCGGCACGCGTAGCGACGGCGCGCAAACGGCAAGTGCGGTCAACCTCAAACGGACCTGTATACTCACGGGCATAATCCATCACCGTCCCATGGTCGACCATCGAGTAATAAATAACACTGCCCTCGGTAGCTGAAGTCAGCGTCACCGTGTTACCGTCCAAAGCAATCACCGGAGTTTCCACCTGTGGGCGGGTATCTTCGCTAACAGAAAGCAATCCTACACTCTGCACAACCACTCCCCCACTGTTGGTGAACGAGGCTTCGCCATCTGCTTCCACCTCAAACATATAGGTCTTAAAGGTGGTAGTGGTATAGGTTTCATAGCCGCATTCGCCCAAGAGATTTGAAACAGATTCGATACCGTTTGCATTCTTCGACGAAGATTTTATGGTTACCGCCACCGTCTGTCCGGCTTTTACATCCAGCACCGTTATGGGAGCAACACGTTCCAACTGCATACCATTTTGCGAAGCTCCCATGTTGTGACGCAACAACAGGCTTCCGGCTTCCACTCCGGCTCCAACCAGCAGTCCGTCGAGTTCTTTGATGACCGCCCCGTTTGCCTTCAGGGGCTTTCCGTCGGTCACCACGTTAGTGGCATAGCGTATCAGCGAGCCGTTCTTGATTCCCTCTTTCCACAATTCTGTATCGGCAGCAAGATTGCGTACTGTCTCTTCGCTATATTCAGCCAAATTCCACCAACGTAACGTATCTACAGCAACTTGTGCACCTACATTCACAGAAAATGACAGCATATACACTGTCATGCACAAGACGCTTTTCAAATGTTTCATCTTCATATATATGTTTTAACTTCTTTTTTAGCGCACAAATATACGATTATTCTACGAAAAACTAAAATTTAAACTAATTTAATAGCTCTGAATGTCCCAATTCTAAAGAGAAAGCACTACCTTTGCTTCAATTTAAAACACATTTTATCATTTAAAAATTAAAACATCTAATAGTATGGAATTGCCATTTGCAGAATCTTGGAAAATCAAGATGGTAGAACCCATCAGAAAAAGTACACGCGAAGAGCGTGAACAGTGGATTAAAGAAGCCAACTACAATCTGTTTCAATTAAAATCGGACCAAGTCTACATCGACTGCCTGACCGACTCGGGCACCGGTGCCATGAGCGACCGTCAATGGGCAGCCATGATGATGGGCGACGAGAGTTATGCCGGTTCATCGTCTTTCTTCCAACTGAAAGATACCATCACCCGCCTTACAGGCTTTGAATATGTCATCCCCACCCACCAGGGACGTGCGGCTGAAAACGTATTGTTCAGCCATCTGGTGAAAAACGGAGACATCGTGCCGGGCAACTCTCACTTCGACACTACAAAGGGACACATCGAAAGCCGCAAAGCCACTGCTCTCGACTGCACCGTGGATGAGGCTAAAGACACCCAATTGGAAGTTCCCTTCAAGGGAAACGTAGATCCCAAGAAGTTGGAGAAAGTATTGGCTGAACATGCCGACAAGATTCCTTTCATCATCGTCACCATCACCAACAACACTGCCGGCGGACAGCCCGTTTCTATGCAAAACCTGCGCGAGGTACGTGCGTTGGCAGACAAATACGGCAAGCGTGTCATCTACGATTCTGCCCGTTTCGTAGAGAATGCTTATTTTATCAAGACACGCGAAGAGGGATATGCCGACAAGACCATCAAGGAAATCGTAAAAGAGATTTATTCATTGGCTGACGGCATGACCATGTCGGCTAAAAAAGACGGTATCGTCAACATGGGAGGATTCATCGCCACACGCCACGAAGACTGGTACGAAGGAGCCAAGAAATTCTGTATCCCCTTTGAAGGATATCTTACCTATGGAGGTATGAACGGACGCGATATGGCTGCATTGGCTGTCGGTTTGGACGAAAACACCGAGCTCGACAACATCGAAACGCGCATCCGCCAAGTGCAATACCTCGCTGCCAAGCTCGACGAGTACGGAATCCCCTACCAACGCCCCGTGGGTGGTCACGCCCTCTTTGTCGATGCTGACAGAGTGTTGTCAAACGTACCCAAAGAGGAGTTTCCTGCCCAGACATTGGCTATCGAACTTTACCTCGAAGCCGGTGTGCGCGGATGTGAAATCGGTTACATCCTTGCCGACCGCGACCCTGTGACACGCGAAAACCGTTTCGGAGGTCTTGACCTGCTTCGTCTTTGCATTGCGCGCCGTGTATACACCAACAACCACATGGATGTGATTGCTGCCGCCTTGAAAAACGTATATGACCGCCGCGATGAAATCAAACACGGAGTGAAAATCGTGTGGGAAACCGAGTTGATGCGCCACTTCACCGTGAAGTTGGAAAGAATCTAAGGAAGAGACCCTGATATAGCTAAAATAAAGGGTATCACAATACCGCCATTTATTTTTTAGGCGCGGATTTTTGAAAATCCGCGCCTAATTTTATGTTGGCACACCGCCTTTTTTATATTTATATGCTTTAAACGAGTTACTCAACGGTAACCGATTTTGCCAGATTGCGCGGCTGGTCCACATCTTTTCCCTTGCATACGGCAATGTGGTAAGCCAACATCTGCAACGGGATGGTTGTTATCAAGGGTTCGAGGCACTCCAGCGTACCGGGCAGTTCTATCACATCGTCCGCCAGTTTGCTGATCACTTGGTCGCCTTCGGTGACAATGGCTATCACTTTTCCCTTACGCGCTTTGATTTCCTGTATGTTGCTGAGGATTTTTTCGTACATGCCATTTTGTGTAGCTATCACCACCACCGGCATCTCGGCATCAATCAAGGCTATAGGACCATGCTTCATCTCGGCAGCCGGATATCCTTCTGCGTGGATGTATGAGATTTCTTTCAGCTTCAGTGCCCCTTCCAATGCCACCGGATAGTTGTATCCCCTGCCCAAATAGAGGAAATTGTGGGCGTAGGTGAATATGCGCGACAGTTCGGCTATCCGCCCGTTCATCTCCAACACCTGTTTCATCTTGTCGGGCACCCTGCTCAACTCTTCCACCAACTGCAAGTAGGCAGCCTCATCGATGGTCTGCTTCTCTTTTGCCAGACACAGGGCAAGCATGGTCAGCACGGTGACTTGTCCGGTAAATGCCTTGGTCGAGGCGACTCCGATTTCGGGACCTACGTGAATGTAGCTGCCCGTGTGGGTATTGCGGGGGATGGACGAACCTACTGCGTTGCAGATTCCATAGATGAAGGCTCCCTTCTTTTTTGCCATCTCTACGGCTGCCAGCGTATCTGCTGTCTCGCCCGACTGCGATACGGCTATCACCACATCGCGCTCGTCGATGACGGGATTGCGGTAACGGAATTCGGAGGCATACTCAACCTCTACGGGGATGCGGCAGAAGTTTTCAATCACATGTTTGCCTATCAAGCCGGCATGCCACGAGGTGCCACATGCCACAATGATGAACCGACGGGCTGCCAGCAACCGTTCTTTGTGGTCTATCACCGCTGAAAGCACCACATGGTTTGCCTCCACGTTCACCCTGCCACGCATGCAGTCGTTCAAGCAGTCGGGCTGCTCGAATATCTCCTTGAGCATAAAGTGGGGATATCCGCCTTTTTCCAACTGGCTCAGTTCCAAGTCGATGGTCTTCACCTCGGGATTGACTCCCACGTTGTGCAGGTTCACCACTTTCAGCTCTTCTGCCGGATTCAGCACAGCCACCTCTTCGTCATCGAGGTAGACCACCTTGTCGGTAAACTCAACGATGGGCGAAGCGTCGGAAGCCAAGAAAAACTCTCCCTCACCTACTCCCACTACCAGCGGACTGCTCTTGCGGGCGGCAATAATCTGTCCCGGCATGCGCTTGTCCAATACGGCAATGGCGTAAGCACCGATAACCGAGCGGAGGGCAATCTTCACCGCTTCAAGCAACTCCAGGTTCTTGTTGGTCTGTATGTATTCTATCAGCTGCACCAGCACCTCGGTGTCGGTACTGCTTTTAAAGAGATAGCCTTTGGCTTGCAGCTTGGCCTTCAGGGTGGCATAGTTTTCTATGATGCCGTTGTGAATCAAAGCCAGGTTCCCCGACGACGAGTAGTGGGGGTGTGCATTCACCTGGCAGGGTTCGCCGTGAGTCGCCCAGCGGGTATGGGCAATCCCCACCACTCCGCTTATATCTTTGTCGCCCACATACTCTTCCAGGTCCGACACCTTGCCTTTGGCTTTATAGACATTCAGGTCGCAGCCTTCGTTTATCAATGCCACGCCGGCACTGTCATATCCCCTGTATTCCAACCGTTTCAATCCTTTTATCAGGATGGGATATGCCTGGCGTTTGCCTATATATCCTACGATTCCGCACATATATTCTTGCTTGTTTACTTTTTTACTTCTTCAATCACCATCCGTTGGTGCAGGAGGGTCGAGTCAAATGCCACCACCGTATCGGTTTTCACACGCACAGGGGGCAGTTCGTCGCGCCGTTTCATCCTGCCGAACTTTCTGAGCGGTCCGCGTCCGACCACCCGTGTTGCTTGTCCGGGCAAGGGGGTGCGGGGTACCAGCCGGAAGGTCTTTTCCTGCCGCACACTCGTTGTGTCGACAGGTACTTGTGCCGGCACGTCGGCTGCACATACGGTCAGCAGTGCAACCACTCCTATTTTCAGCTTCGTTCTCATAGTCTCTTACTATTTCAACAGATGATATCCGGGATTTTTTCCCTAATGACGGATTTTACTCCATCAGCTTGCGGTAACGGATGCGCTTGGGCTCTTCGTATCCCAACCGTTTCTGCTTGTGCTCTTCATACTCGCTGTAGCTTCCCTCAAAGAAGAAGACGTTGCTGTCGCCTTCAAAAGCGAGGATGTGTGTACAGATACGGTCGAGGAACCAACGGTCGTGGCTGATGATGACAGCACATCCGGCAAACCCTTCGAGACCCTCTTCCAGGGCACGCAGTGTGTTCACGTCGATGTCATTGGTAGGCTCGTCGAGCAACAGCACGTTGCCCTCTTCCTTCAGCGCCATGGCCAGGTGCAGGCGGTTGCGCTCACCACCTGACAGCATGCCGCAGAGCTTGGTTTGGTCTGCCCCTGCAAAATTGAACCGGCTCAGGTAGGCACGTGCATTCACGTCGCGTCCTCCCATGCGAATCAGCTCGTTGCCGCCGCTCACCACTTCATATACGCTCTTTTGCGGGTCGATATCCTTGTGCTGCTGGTCGACATAGGCAAGTTTTACGGTCTCTCCCACTTCAAAGGTACCCTTGTCGGCACGCTCCAGCCCCATTATCAGGCGGAAAAGGGTGGTCTTTCCCGAACCGTTGGGACCAATCACTCCCACAATGCCATTGGGGGGCAGCGTAAACTCGAGGTTGTCGAACAACAGCTTCTCGCCAAACGCCTTTGCCACTCCCTTGGCTTCGATGACCTTGTTACCCAAACGGGGGCCGTTGGGGATGTATATCTCCAGCTTCTCTTCTTTCTCTTTCTGGTCTTCGTTGAGCAGTTTGTCATAAGAGTTCAGACGGGCTTTTCCCTTTGCCTGCCTTGCCTTGGGCGACATGTTTATCCACTCAAGCTCGCGTTGCAACGTCTTTCGGCGCTTGCTGGCAGTTTTCTCTTCCTGCTCCATGCGCTTGGTCTTTTGGTCAAGCCAGCTGCTGTAGTTTCCTTTCCAGGGGATGCCTTCACCGCGGTCGAGCTCGAGAATCCATCCTGCCACGTGGTCGAGGAAGTAGCGGTCGTGGGTGACGGCAATGACCGTTCCGGCATACTGCTGCAGGTGTTGCTCCAGCCAGTCGATGCTTTCGGCATCGAGGTGGTTGGTAGGCTCGTCGAGCAACAGGATGGCAGGCTCTTGCAGCAACAGGCGGCACAGTGCCACACGGCGGCGCTCACCTCCCGAGAGGTGTTTTACCAACTGCTCTTCGGGCGGACAGCGCAGGGCATCCATGGCACGCTCGAGCTTACTGTCGAGGTTCCAGGCATCAGTGCTGTCAATCACGTCCTGCAACTCTGCCTGGCGGGCAAAGAGGGCATCCATCTTGTCGGGGTCTTCGTAATATTCCGGCAGACCGAACTTTTGGTTGATTTCTTCATATTCGGCAAGGGCATCCACAATGGGCTGCACCCCCTCCATCACTATCTCTTTTACCGTCTTCTCTGGGTCAAGTTCGGGTTCCTGTGGCAGATAGCCTACACTGTATCCGGGCGAGAACACCACTTCGCCCTGATAGCTTTTTTCCAGTCCGGCGATAATTTTCAACAGGGTTGATTTACCCGAACCGTTCAAACCGATAATACCAATCTTGGCACCATAGAAGAAAGAGAGATAGATATCCTTCAACACTTGCTTGTTTGCCTGATAGGCTTTGCTCACGCCCACCATCGAGAATATCACTTTTTTATCGTCTACACTCATTACGTTTGTCTTTATTTATTATATACTTTAATATAGAGGGGCAAAGATACGACTTTTTTCAGAAAGTGCAAGTAATGGAACAATTTTTAACCCTAACCGCCCAGCAGATTATGCCGGCGGAAAGCCGACGCCAACCGATGGCAGATGCGAACCTTTCACCTGTCTAAAGATAATGGCGGTTTCATCAGACTTGGGTTTGAGAAATTACGGTTTTCCCTCATGTTGCAACCATCCCACCCTGCTTTGCAAAACCAGCCTGTTTTGAATGAACAGAAGTGAATAGCGGGTTTATATATGTTAAAGAAGCATAAAACAAAGCGGATAACTATTGAATATTTTTCCTTTTAAAAAGAAAGTCTTACCTTTGCAACGAATTTTGATAACTCAAGATTCTAGTGCATCCATCCGCTGCGAAGCGCGTGAGATAACACCATCATTAATATTTCTTTTTTGGATTAAGATCGACTATAAAGCGTTGTAGTAAGAGTAATCCGTTATACCATCAAACTTTGAATTAGACATAAATTTTCAAAAAGCCCTTTCGCAGTGATGCGAGAGGGCTTTTGCTTTTCAAGAAGGGACATCTGCACTTGATCCACTTACACAATAGAAGGTTTCCACCTACACAAGAAGAGATTAAACTTTACAAAAATAAGGATTCCACCAACACAATGAACGGGGGAAGCAACCATGTAAAGAGGAATATCCTGCATAAAATGAAAAATCTCCTGGATAAAATGTCGTGAGTGGCAGGACTCAGCCGTTTCTATCCTGGGACTCACGGGGCTGAGTCCTGCAACAGAGCGGCTTTAGTCCTAGGACTTTTTGCCCGCCTCAAACACTTGTTAACGAATGGGAGGAGGAAAAACGCGGATATGCTCGCTATACGTCATTTGCACAGAAACACAGGAAGCACATCTTCACGGTAGCTGTTCAACCAGGGAGAGCCATAAAAAAAAGAGAGCCGGGGCATTCATTCCCCCGACTCCCTTAAAGTCTGTCAGCAACAGGTGTGTATTACTCTTCAAGTAACATTTCCAAGATTTGACATGCAGCCTTTGACACCGAAGAACCGGGTCCGAAGATGGCTGCAACTCCAGCCTGATAAAGGAAGTCATAATCTTGGGCGGGAATTACACCACCGGCAATAATCATGATGTCCTCGCGTCCCAACTTCTTCAACTCCTCAATAATTTGGGGAATCAACGTCTTATGTCCGGCAGCCAACGACGATACACCTACGATGTGAACATCGTTTTCGACAGCCTCACGGGCAGCCTCGGCAGGAGTCTGGAACAAGGGTCCCATATCCACGTCGAAACCACAGTCGGCATAGCCGGTGGCTACCACCTTGGCACCGCGGTCGTGTCCGTCTTGTCCCATCTTGGCAATCATGATACGCGGACGACGGCCCTCTTTCTTGGCAAACTCCTCGGTAAGTTCGCAAGCTCTGAGGAAGTCTGCATCTTTCTTGTTTTCTGATGAATACACGCCTGATATTGTTCTAATAATTGCTTTATATCTGCCAACCACTTTCTCGCAAGCATCTGAAATCTCGCCCAATGTGGCACGCACGCGGGCGGCTTCGACTGCCAGTTCAAGCAGGTTGCCTTCTTTAGTCTCTACGCAACGGGTGATAGCCTCGAGAGCACGTTGTACCTCTTCTTCATTACGTCCCTCCTTGAGGCGGCGCAGGTTTTCAATCTGCTCTTGACGCACAGCAGTATTGTCGACCTCGAGAATATCGATGGGTTCTTCCTTCTCAAGACGGTACTTGTTGGTACCCACGATAGTCTGTGTACCTGAGTCGATACGAGCCTGTGTGCGGGCTGCAGCCTCTTCGATACGCATCTTGGGAATACCGGTTTCGATGGCTTTTGCCATACCGCCCAACTTTTCAATCTCTTGGATGTGTTCCCACGCACGATGTGCCAGCTCGTTGGTCAGACTCTCTACGTAGTATGAACCTCCCCATGGGTCGACATTCTTGCAGACGTAAGTCTCTTCCTGAATATAAATCTGTGTGTTGCGGGCAATACGAGCCGAAAAATCGGTGGGCAGGGCTATCGCCTCGTCCAACGCATTGGTGTGGAGCGACTGGGTATGACCAAGGGCTGCGGCCATCGCTTCGATACAGGTACGTCCGACGTTGTTGAACGGATCCTGCTCGGTGAGACTCCAACCTGAAGTCTGTGAGTGGGTACGAAGAGCCAAAGACTTCGGATTCTTCGGGTTGAACTGCTTCACAATCTTGGCCCACAACATACGGGCGGCACGCATCTTGGCAATCTCCATAAAGTGGTTCATACCGATGGCCCAGAAGAATGAGAGACGCGGT
>JAFUPU010000076.1 GCA_017472635.1 Bacteroidaceae bacterium | reverse complement strand
TCTTCATCGGTCATTCTACACCAAATTCTACACAAATATAGAGAGTTTTATTGATTCAAAGCAAAGACGCTTCACTATTTTAGTTTTTTTTCACAGTTCACACCTCTTCTTTAGGCTGTTTTTCCTTTTTTGCCATCATTATAATCCGGAAAGCATACTCTACCATCCACTTTTCTGAATACCCCAAAATTTGTTGGTATCGACGCACATTCAAACTTGTCTTTCTCACTGAATCATCTTTCCATTCATTCCTTGTCAAAACATCATGGACAGTTTTCTCAGTCATAGCACGAAGCATTTTCTTCATAAAACTTGGCACACGGAATTTCCATTGCATCAGATTCCCAATAAGCATCATCAAATCATTACTGAACCCCTGAAACATAAAAAGATAGTTTCTTACGTCATTCACATTTTTGCAATTCTTTTTAATACTTCCGTCTATTTCTTTGAAGAAATCTTCAGTCATATCATACATTTGAACCAGCATCTTCTTACAACGAGACTTTTCTGCGACTCCCAATTTATTATTTTGAGTTGGAACTTTCAAAGTGCGTTTAAACACAGCCATATCAGGCAAGAAGCCTAAATTTGTTATTCCAAGACTTGCCGCCATTGAAGCTTGGTAATACACACGAATCAAAGTCATAAAGTCTTGCATTCCACCTACAACCTCCTCTTCTTCTTGTTTTTTCCTTCTAAAAAGTTTTGAAAACACATTCATAGTTTTATATTATTAAGCATTTATTTTCTTATTCAGCTGCAAAGATACAGGTTTATATTCAAAAAACGTGCAAGAATAAAAGAAAAAATAGCCTTACTGCATACACTTTTATAGAGTTTTCTTCGGTCAGAAACACTATTATTTGTGAAATAATTCAATAAAACTCTTTTTTTCTTCTCTTTTTTTATCCTTATTTAAGAAAAAGGTCGTATCTTTGGCACGATTTGTCTAATCGCACTATCAACCACATATTGACGAAACATTTAAAATAGGACATTATGAGACAGGTTTCACAAACAAATAAAGTAATAAAATGGTTGGTCACACTACTTGATTTAGTTGTGTTAAACATTTTAATATACCTGTTTGATAGTTATGGGAGTTCTTGGCTTCCAGAATGGTCAGGTTCAAACATCCGTGATATATATATGGTATACAATTTGTGTTACCTATTCTGTATCACATTGAATCCTCCAATCCTACAAATGAACAAAGTACGTCCTGACGAAATTGTACGCAGAGTTTTTACAACTGTATTTTGTTTCGCATTATTAGCCGAAATAGCAACAGGTTTCATCAATCAATCACTATTGAACCTAGAAATAAACATTGTTTTCTTCCTCATTTTGTGCATATGCCTTTGGGGCTCACGTTTAGCATCACGTTGGGCAGTCAAACGAGCACGTAAAATGGGACGAAACGTTCAATCTGTTGTTTTTGTGGGCGCGTCTTCCAATATGATGGATTTATATCAAGAGATGATGTCTGATCCTTCTTGTGGATATCGGATAAAGGGGTACTTCGATGACACTCCTTCATCTCTGTTTCCCACAGACATTCCCTATTTGGGAGAAATTGACCAAATAATTCCTTATTTGGATTCCCCCGAAAACGAATCTGTATAACAATTGTATTGCTGTCTACCATCAAAACGAGAAAAAGAGATTCGCAAAATCATCAATTACTGCGAAAATCATTTGGTGCGTTTCTTCAGTGTACCTAATGTCCGCAATTACTTAAAGAGGAAAATGAACATGGAATTATTAGGAGATGTTCCTATTTTATATATACGCGAAGAGCCACTGCAACAGTTAGACTGTCGCATTATAAAAAGGACATTTGATATCGTGTGTTCTGGAATTTTTCTATGCACATTATTTCCTGTTATCTATATAATTGTAGCAATCATCATTAAAGCGACTTCACCAGGTCCTGTCTTTTTTAAGCAAAAACGAAGTGGATTAAATGGCAAAGAGTTCTATTGCTACAAATTCCGTAGCATGAAAGTTAACGCTATGTCAGACACCCTACAGGCTACAGAGCACGACCCAAGAAAGACAAAATTCGGTGATTTTATGCGAAAAACCAATATTGATGAACTACCACAATTCATAAATGTCTTTATTGGAGACATGTCATTAGTAGGACCTCGTCCGCATATGCTGAAACATACAGAAGAATATTCCGAACTTATAGGGAATTATATGGTACGTCACCTCATAAAACCAGGCATTACAGGTTGGGCACAAGTCAACGGATGCCGTGGTGAGACTAAAGAATTATACCAAATGGAAGAACGAGTACGTAAAGACATCTGGTATTTAGAGAATTGGTCTTTTTGGTTGGACATTCGAATCATGTGGCTGACAGTAAGAAACATGATTATGCATAACGAAAAAAACGCTTACTAATTTTGATAAATATAAAAACACATAAAACAATTATGAAAAAAACATGCTATCTAATCCTGTTATTGGGAATATGTCTTGCCTCTTGTACAAGTTATAAAAGGATTCCCTACATACAGAACAGTGACGAACTGAAAAACATTGTTCAAGAGAAAGACTTATATGATGCTCACATCATGCCGAAAGACCTGTTGACAATTACAGTCAATTGTGAAGATCCCGAAGCTGCAGCTCCTTACAATCTTGTGGTACAATCAATTCTCAACAACAACAGCAAAACCTTGACTACCCAACCATCATTGATGAGTTACTTGGTTGACAACAATGGCAATATAGACTTTCCCTCATTAGGCACCATACATGTGGGAGGACTCACCAAAAGCCAAGCAGAAGAGATGATACGACAAAGATTACAACCTTACTTCTCGAAAAAATTCATCGTTAATGTACGTATGATAAATTACAAGATTTCTGTATTAGGGGAAGTTGCACGTCCCAATACTTACACAATTTCCAATGAAAAAGTAAACATCTTCGAAGCCTTGGCTTTAGCTGGAGACCTTACCATTTATGGAAAACGCGATGGAGTCAAACTGATACGTGAAGATTCAGAAGGTAAAACCGAAATTATACCATTAAACCTAAATGATGCCAACATCGTAAACTCGCCTTATTACTATTTAAGACAGAACGATGTACTTTACGTAGAGCCAAACAAGGCAAAAGCCAAGAACTCTGACATTGGTCAAAGTACTACCTTATGGTTCTCTGCTACATCTATTATGATTTCATTGACATCATTATTATACAATATCTTAAACTAAAGTTAACAACATACGGATATGAAAGACAATTCATACAACGACTCCTATTCTAAAGAGGAAGAGGACGGAATAGATTTCCAAGCGCTAATTGGTACATTTGTCATGTATTGGAAATGGTTTGTGGCATCTGTTATAATTTGTCTCGCCATTGCATTTGTATACCTGCGTTATACAACTCCTGTATACAAAATCACCACAAAAATCATGATAAAGGACAACAAGAAAGGTGGATACACTAGCGAAATGGTGGCCCTTGAGGACTTAGGATTCCTTAGTTCAACTGGAGGTATTGACAACGAGATTGAGGTTTTACAATCAAAATCGTTGGTAAAAGACGCTATTATCGACATGAAATTGTACACCACTTATATAGAGAAAGGACGAATAGGGAAACACGACCTTTATAAAGCTTCCCCCATATTGGTAGACCTTTCACACGACAAAGTTGCAGACCTCGAACGTGGTTACCAATTAACCATAACGACATCTGTCGACAGCGTATTCCATATTAAATGTGAAACCTTTGACGATGAGGGAGAAGAAGTTGTGATAGAGCAAAGCACCACTTCACTACCCTACCTGCTTGAAACTCCGTTTGACAATCTGATTATTTCACGCAACCTTGAGATACCACTGACTCCTGACAAGAAGTTGTTAGTAAGTATCACACCTCCATTAAAGATGGCAAAAGCCTATTTGGCAGCTCTTACTGTTGAGCCCACATCTAAAACAACTTCTGTAGCACTTCTATCACTGACAAATACAAACAAGCAACGAGGTGAGGACTTCCTAAACAAATTGATTGAAATATACAATAACGATGCCAACGAGGACAAGAACCAAGTAGCAAGGAAAACAGAAGCTTTCATTGAAGAACGTATTGCTATAGTCAGTGCAGACTTGAATAAGACAGAAGGTAATCTACAAGATGTTAAGCAGAAATCAGGTTTAGTAAACTTGGCTTCCGATGCAGAACAAGCTTTAAAAGAAGCATCTGATTACAAGAAAAAATTGGTAGATGTTAACACCCAGTTAGCTCTCATCCAGTCTTTGTCTGACCACATATTCAACCCCAACAACCATTTGGAACTTCTACCTGCCAACACAGGATTAACAAATGCCTCATTGACCGGGCAAATAGACACTTACAATAAACAAATTCTTGAACGGAATCGTCTGATGCGTTCTGCATCAGAAAGCAACCCGGCAGTTGTAAGTATCACCACATTGGCTGAAGGACTGCTTGACAACATCAAACAAACTATCGTAAATGTCAAGAAAGACTTGGAAATTTCACGCGGAACCATCGAACGCGAAGTCAACCGATTCGACAATCGCGTAAGCAATGCTCCCAAGCAGGAGCGAGTTTTGGGTGAAATCATGCGCCAACAAGAGATTAAGGCCGGGCTTTATCTGATGTTACTCCAAAAGCGCGAGGAAAACTCCATAGCTTTAGCTGCAACTGCAGACAACGCTAAAATCATAGACGATGCTTTAGCTGAAGAAAGACCGATTTCGCCCAAACGCTCAATGATTATGTTGATTGCATTTGTAATTGGAGTTGGAATACCTGTAGGAATCTTATACCTCATTAACCTACTCAATTACAAAATAAGCGGAAGAGCAGATGTTGAAAAGTTGACTAAGGGAGTAAACATCCTTGGCGAAATACCACGTGCGAAGAATATAGAAAAAGGACAACGTTCTGTCGTTGTAAAGCAAGACAGCAACGACCTTATGGCCGAGACTTTCCGTGCCGTCCGCACAAACCTAAACTTTATTCTTTCTGACCCACAACGGAAAGTAGTTCTTTTCACGTCCACTACCTCTGGAGAGGGAAAGACCTTCATCTCATCTAACTTAGCTGTATCTTTGGCTTTATTGGGAAAGAAGGTTATACTTTGTGGACTCGACATTCGCAAACCACGTTTAGTAGACTTGTTCAACCTTACAGACAAGACTCATGGCATCACTACCTTCCTTGCCGGAGACGCAAAAGACAAAGATTTACTTTTCAATCAAGTGATGAATTCCGGAGTCAACCCCAATCTCGATCTTCTTCCGGCAGGTATCATCCCTCCCAACCCGGCAGAATTGTTAGCCAAAGAGAATTTAGACAAAGCCATTGAATATCTCTCTGAGAAATACGACTACATCATTCTCGACACAGCTCCTGTAGGTTTGGTATCTGACACCTTGCTGATTGGTCGTGTCGCCAGCGCCTCCATCTATGTTTGCCGTGCTGACTATACTCCTAAGTCTGATCTTGAATATATCAACGATTTGCACGAAAGCAAGAAGTTGCCAAACATCTCTGTCATTATCAACGACATTGATATAGAGAACAGTTATTATGGCTATGGCAGATACGGATATCGTAACAGTAAGCGTTATGGCTATGGCTACAGCTATGGTTACGGACTCGACTCTGAAAAACAGCCTCAAAAGAGATTCAAAAAATAACAATTCATTAATCAACTAAAACAAGACGAGGGTTGCATCACATTCAGTTTTAGATGCAACCCTCGTTTTACAAGATATGAACAAAACAACATGAGAAAACTGCTATCACTTGCCCTCTCCTGCTTCTTTCTTGTACCCGTATATACACAAGAAATCAAGCAACTATTCAAGAGCATGCCCGACTCTATCATTCCAATACTTACTCCTGTAAATCGTGCCGACTGCATAGAGTTTATGGTTATGGATATGCAAGCAAAAGTCACCAACCGGTTTGATACTCCATCCGAAATGACACGTCTCACTGATGATTTCATTGCACTAAAACCGACGGCATACAATGAAATCCAGCTAAAGACCCTTCCCATAGACTCTACCCTACTTATTTGTATGATAAACACCGTCTGCAGCAAAGCATGTGACAGCAGAATACGTTTCTTCAACACACGTTGGGAAGAATTGGAGCCATCCCAATATTTTACCTTTCCCAAGCAGACAGATTTTCTCCCCGACACAATTTCGTCAGCCGTTGCCGACACCCTCTCTCCCAGTTGGGAAGAACTGCACAGTCAAGCAGACATGCTCTTGATACACCTTGAAGCAAATGATTCATTGCCTCTCATCAAAGCAAGTTACACCACCTTAGACTATATGAACCCCAAAGAGGCATCCAAATTGCGTCCTCTACTAACCCGAGAAACAATCATCTATGAATGGAACAATGGAAAATTCACCCGTCGTGAGCACGAATAATCTCCTCGTTGAAAGACACCCGTTAGAACCATTTCTCCCATCTCATGCCCGTCTGCTGATGCTTGGCAGTTTTCCACCACCACGCAAACGTTGGTCCATAGACTTCTTCTACCCCAATCTACAAAACGATATGTGGCGCATCTTTGGACTTCACTTTTTCGGTGACAAACAATATTTCGTCGACGAAGAGAAACGTCGTTTCCAGAAAGAGAAGCTTGTCGATTTCCTGCAACAAAAAGGCATAGCCCTTTACGATACTGCAACAGCCATATGCCGCCTCCAGGAAAACGCCTCCGACAAATTCCTCCACATAGTAGAAGCTACCGATATTCATCAACTTCTACATCAGTTACCTCTATGTAAGGCTATTGCCGCTACAGGACAATTGGCTACCGAACAATTATGCCAAACACTTCAGGCAACAGCCATTCCCTCTGTCGGACAACACATCCCTGTTAAACTTGCTGACGGTCGCGAACTGTCCCTTTACCGAATGCCGTCATCTTCACGCGCATATCCTCTTCCCATTGAGAAAAAGGCAATATACTATTCGGCAATGTTCAATGAGTTATTCAACACTCCTTCCTTTGGGTAGGAGGTGTGTCCAATATGAATTTAGGCACGGACTTTCACTTTCTCAAGAAAATCCGTGCCTATTTAAAAGAAGAGGATTATTACCCCACTTCAACTTATTTCATGTTAGAAATCCTACATATCTGATCTTTCAGCGCAAAAGCGCCTGTTCCTCGCAACAGACGTACAATCTTTGTACCAAGAATCCAGCCAAACAAGGCATTAGACTCTACAACGAAAGAACAATCGGTTTGATTGTACCGTCCTCGTTGAATTCCAGTTTATCGATGCAGACCTCACGATTGTAGCCGGCAGACCAGCCGAGTTTGATGCTCTCAGGGCGGGCAAATCGGTGATAGACAATGTACCACTCATCGGTACCAGGCTTTTGCAGGATAGAATGATGTCCGGTACCATAAATCTGTTTTGAAGGGTCTTGCTGAAGCACGATGGTACGTTCCACCTTGGCAGGTTTACCGTCACGAACAAATTCAGTAGGCGAATCACTGATAAGGTAACGAACACGATAATAGGCACTTCGGGTGTCATTCTCGCTCCACATGAAGTAATACTTCCCATTCCTATAAAACACATAGGTTCCTTCATTATAATTGTACTTGCGTTTCTCCGGACGATTAATGAGCACACGGGTACTGCCTTCCTTGATGGAAACCATGTCATCATTCAGTTCTGAACATGCCAAGAAGCTGTTTCCCCAATAGAGATAATACTTGCCTGTCTGCGGATCCATAAAAACATCCGGGTCTATTACCTGCGCCTTTATACCTGCAGGCGGTTGGTTGAGCAACGGTTTCCCCAATGCATCCTTAAAAGGACCTTCAGGCTTGTCCGCCACTGCCACGCCAATATTTTTTCCTGCGGTAAAGTAGTAGAAGTACTTATACGACACCTTCTTGCCTTTCTTTTTCAGTTCCTTGGGAGTACGTGCCAGCTTACCTTTTACATATTTACACTCGATAATGCAAGGAGCCCAAGCATACCAGTCGGTCCAATCGACATCGCTATGCAGGTCAAGCATCACCCCTTCGTCAGTCCAACTCTTCAAGTCAGGCGAAGAGAAGACCTTAAAGTCGTGGCTCTTCCAACCTTCTGTCCCATCCGTAGTAGGGTAGATGTAATACTTGCCCGTCTGTTCGCTATAGAGTACCTCGGGGTCGGCGTGCAAGCCTGAAAAGACCGGATTCTTCACATTAGGAGCTATATGCTTTCCTTCCAGGCTTTCTGACCATGCCTGCAGACGCTCATACTCCTCCTTCGTCAAACGCATGAACGAGCCGTGCTGCGGTCCGTTTACTCCCTCAATATTCTGGGGAGAAGTGAAGTTGCGCATATACTTGTCAGCCTTGCAGATGCGATAGTTGCGCGGTTTGCTGCTGTATTCGATGTAAGCCACACGCCATGTGCTGTCACCCACAAGCTGGAAGGCCGAAGCACCTTCACACTTCTTCTTTCCTTCGAAATCGACATAGTCATCGGCTACGGGTTCGGGCCAAGGACCGGTGAGTTTCTTGGAGGCGGTGGTGAAGATGCCGGGTGTGCCGCCCTCTTTCTTTATCATCATGTGGAAGAGCCCGTCAGAGGGAAGGAAGTTGATGTCGGCATCAATGGTGGCATAGCCCCAGTCAAAGAGCAATTGGGGTTTCGTAAGGCGGGTGAAGGATTCGTCGGCATAGGAGTAGTACATGCGGTCGTACTTCTCTTCGGCACGGTTCCACATGGAGTAGTAGATCATGTATCCGCCCTTCTTGCCGTCGGGCCACTTGTAGTTGCGGTCCCAAATGATTTGGGGTGCCCATACGCGGTTGATGGTGCTCCAGTCCTTATAGACATCGGGCGACTGGGGGTCGCAGAAGATGGAGGCTCCCTTGCGGTAGTCGAAGGTGACGGACTTCCAATGGATGAGGTCGTCGGAGGTGAGCAGGTCAATACCGAAGTTGTCCCAATCAGCCACCTTTCCCAGTTCCTTACGGCTGCTTACACGCATGTCGGTAGTTACCATCAGGTATCCCTTCCCATCGTGCCGGCGGGTAATGAAAGCATCGCGCTGTCCACCTTCGATACGGGCATGTTGCTTCACATCCATGATGGGATCACCGTTTATGAGGTCGTGAAAATGCAGTCCGTCCCTGCTTAAGGCATAGGCTGTCCACTCACCCCGTCCACTCATGTGGCAATAGAGATAGCCATAGTCACCTGTCTGATAGTTACCCGGATGGTGTTTGGTGTACCACTTCGGATATTTGTCAAGCACCCCCTGCACGTCAGTTCCTATCCAGCTGTATCCCATGCGTCGCTCGCGACTGATGTCGGCATAGTTGTCATGTTTCTTCCCGTCACGGTCACCAAAGTAGGGTTTCTCTGTATCCAAATCATAGTTGCGTGCCCACAAGAGAGGAGCATTCTCATCAGGCACCAAGCGACGGTCTCTCTTCCCTTCAGCATCCGTGTAGGTTTCATGGCGATACCCCTTTATGGCATGGTTGCGCAGCCACTCCACGGCACACTCCACGGCATTCATCACTGCAGGTGAAGGATTTTTCACCCCCATCAACAATTCCACCAGGTCTGCCGTTTCGCCCTCTGCAGTAAATGACGGGAACTCATAGGCACGTGCCTGCACCGGTTCTAAAGTCTCAAAGTGATGTTGTTGACACCACACGGTAGGACGTCCGTTCTTGCGTATCTGGGTCTTAACGATACAATCTATTGCTTTGTCATACGCTCTCTGTGCCCGTTTGATATCCTCTTCTGAGAGTTTCAATGCATCGTAGGGCGCCTTGTCTCCTTCCGCCAGGTCGCGCATCAGTTTGATGACGTTGCCCATTGCGTCATCGTTGTAGGTGATATGTACCGAATAGTCCGGTCCATTCCTGCGCGGTTTCTTCAAGGGATAATATTGCGGCCATCCGCCATTGTCGTATTGCGCCTCCAGCAGATATTCAAATCCGCGCATGAAAGCCTCGCGATAGAGTCTCTTTCCTGTAGCCTTGTACATTTTGGCGAGAAAGAGCAACTCAATGGTGGTACTCATGTTGTCAATGGTAGCTCCGACTCCATCTGCTGAAGTCATCTGCTTGCGTATGCTTGCCCGCTCCGCCCATTTCTTTCCATCGGGTTTCTGGTGCCAACTTTGGTTCTTTGCCCATCCTCCACTGGGGAACTGGTAAGCCAACACACTGTCAGCCACTGTGCGTGCTTCGCGTGTTTTATACCAAGCATCGGGCATTCCCCGGGCAATGTTACGGAAAGAGGTCTCCGCAACCGGAGTCTTCACTTTTTTCTTGTTAGAGATGTTTTGTGCTGTAGCCGGTTGTAAACCTGCCCCCCACATCATCCCCACTGCCAACAGGCAGGAGTAGATTGTTCGTCTGTTCATGAGAAATGGTTATTATGTTTTTTCTTTAAGTTTTCAGTCCTATTCTTCGTAACTTTTCTTTTCTGCTTGTACGTTCACGGCCTGTTTAGTGCCCAAATAGCCAGCTTCAGCATCTGTCACCACCAGCACAATGTCTTTTCCTATCCCCTCTTCAACAGGCGTAAAGCGGGTTACACGGTTGTCAAACTTGCCTATGTAGCTGTACTCGCCTGTGATGGGGCTGTACCACCACGCCTGCTTCTCTTTTCCCGAGATGCGGGTAAGGTCTACTTCCATAGCACGTCCGGTGTAGTTGTATACCAGCAGGTAATCGGCACCACGGGTTGCCACCAGCCGATTGTATTTCTTGATTACCCACGCCGAGTCAGCAGGTACAATCGTTCCCTCCGGTGGGAGTTGGTCCTGAGCTACCCGTTCCACCGGCAGTTTGTCGCTGATTGCTTGCTGTTCGTCTCCGGCTGCTATTATCGTCTGGTCAGGCACTCGCTCTTCGTAAGGGAAAGTCAGCATCAGTTCTTTCAGGTGTCTCATCTGGTTGAATCCCGGAAAGTCAAGTGCGTCCCACCAAGGGGTATCGGCAAAATAGGCAGGTCCGTATCCGGGTCTGTAGAACTGCATGATGTCGTTGCATCCATAGGTATGTCCACAAGCTCCTGCAAACACCGACCAATAGGCATACCGGCGCACATCTGCCGCATTCCACCGGGGTTCGGTATTGTGATGCA
The DNA here is from genome assembly GCA_017472635.1 of Bacteroidaceae bacterium. Lineage (GTDB taxonomy): Bacteria > Bacteroidota > Bacteroidia > Bacteroidales > Bacteroidaceae > Phocaeicola_A. Next base: position 24,094 of record JAFUPU010000076.1, on the reverse strand, counting down.
ACCCCTGCGGGATGTTTTCATACGATGGTTCCCCGTCAAGCACCGGCTTCAAAGGTACGATTGCCAACGATTGTTCAACATAGCGCCAACTGTCTTCCTCCGTATTGTCGGGGATGGGATAGTTTTTGTTTCCCATGCGTTGTCCATAGCGGCGGTGTCCGCTTTGGAACATGTGGAAGTCAATCCACTCGGCATCGGGGAAGAACTGAGACGAGCAGGTACGTCCGCGCGGATGGAAGGTCATCAGATGTCCGGGGTCAATGGCACGGATGGTACGCGCCAACGTCTCCCACACCTCGGTCTTCACGGTACCTTGTATGTCACCGCCTATTATCCAGATGATGTTGGGGTTGTCTTTATACCGGTTGGCAAGGAACGTGCCATACTGCACCGCCTCTTCCTCTGTCATCTGTCCGCTCTTCACCAGACCGCCCCAAATGCATACCATACCTATATATATACCATTCCGTTCGGCAGTCTCTACGATATAGTCCATGTGATCCCAATATCCATATACGCCCGGTCGGTCAATATGGGTGAAATCATAGCCAAAGGGGTGCGATGATTCTCCATATATGTTGTAAGCCGGTACCCCGTTGACGGTCTGCACCTGCACTACGTTATATCCCGCCTTCCCACAGCGGTTCAGATAGTATCCTACCTCATCGCGGTTCAGCCGTTCGGGCATGAGCCAACCTGTATCACCTAACCAGAAGAAGGGGGTACCATTCCGGTGTACCAGATAGCGACTGTTTTCACTCACACCGAGGGGACCATTCTTCCAGGGGATGTTATTTCCTGCATAGTTGCTTCCACACAAAAGCAACAGAAAGAGAGAGATTACTATTTTCTTCATATAGCTATAGCTTGTTAATGGCTACAAAGGTAGGTATTTTCCCGCTATTTCAAGTAACATTTGTACAAGAAACTTTCAGAGTCGTAGAGCGATAGCGTAAAAAAACAGGGAAAAGAGAAAAGAAAAGGGGGTGCGCCGATTTTTCAGCGCACCCCCTTTGAAGTTCAAATCAAGTCAGTAACAAATGTTACTTGATTGCAATCTTTTGACCGTTGATGATGTAGATGCCACGTGAAAGTCCCTCCAACGCCTCAGCTGCTTGTGCCTTGCGGATGAGAACACCGTTCACATCGTATACTTCCACTTCACCTCCGATGCTCAGGATAGCGTCAATTCCGGTCACCTCTTTCACTACGTAGGTGTAGCTGAGTGACGGATTGTAGACAGCACCGTTTGAAACGCCCAAGTCGGGGAGTGAAGGATTGTAACCATCGTTAGAGTAGATTACACCTTCACCTACAACAACCTTATAAGTACCCTTACCCAGTTCCTTGCCCAAGGTGATGGTTACGCTCATGAAGTCGTCGTTCAATGCACAAGTTCCATAAGTCACCGGCTCTGAGTTTTCAGGTTGGGCTGCATCCAACACCCATACTTGTTGCACGGCTGCATCTCCTTCGTGAACAGCCACCCACTTGTCGAATGTGAGTGTCAGCGTGCTCAACGAGGTCAGTTCTGTGCTGGCGGTGTCCGGAGTTACCGTTGCAGGAACCAATGAGTTGGGTTCAACCGGAGTACCCACTGTATACTTATACTTCAACTCTCCATTCAACTTACCGGTTACCGCCGTTTCAGTCTCGTAATAGTCAGCAGTCATGATAACACCCTGCGGAATCACTACGGTGTAGTATCCGGCAACAGTCAACGGCAGCATGGTGAATGCACTTACCTGCTTCCAGTCGTCTTGATTGCCTGAGAGTGTCATGGTCTTCACGGTATCAGCCGTAACGTCGTTGATGATATAGGCAACGGCCTCATCCTTCAATACCACCTCAGTGTCGAAGGTGAAGGTAATGCCTTGCAATGCGTCAACCTGTCCTTCAGCGGGGTCGATGCTTACGGGTGACAGTGAGTAGTCATACTCTTTAGCCTTGTAAACAGTGTAGTTGAAGAGGTAGTAACCCAGGTTGTCGGTCCCTGCCAGACGGTTGCCTTCCATATCCTCCAGTGTCAGACTGATGGCGATGTAGCTTCCCGGCAACATGGCAGCCGCACCCATGGTCACAGTCACCTTGTTCTCCTCTACCTTGTATTCAATCTCCTGAGTGACGCCTTGTCCCATATTGCGTTGTGCATTGGTCACCTTCACCGGAGCCGAGAATGTGTAAGTGAATACATTTTCATTGGTCTGGATTACGCTTTCGCCCTCGGGAGTTGCGCTCACCAGTGTCACCTCGCTCACCTTTTCAGGTTCGCTGTTACCCACATAAGTCAGGACGAGGGTCTCCGGTGTCTCTGTTTCGTAGTTCTTGGCCTCTTCCGAGCTCCAGGCTTCCAGTTTCATGGTGTAAGTGACGCCCTTCAGCAGTTTGGCTGCACCAAACATTCCGCCATAAGTAAAGTCAAGCTTGTAAACACCAGCATCCGACTTGGCCAAGGTTGCACCATGAGCGTTTATACCGTCATCGCCAATCAGCATGTTAGCTTCCAAGAATCCTACCTCCTTGTTCAACGTAAACTCTATAGTAGAGAGTGTCTCCAAAGTCTGTCCGTTTTCGACGCTCAAGGTCAGGAAGTCAAGTTCAAGAGGTTTCACAATGTAAGAGTAAACCAATGTCAGGTTCTTGTTGTCAGCAGCCATTGACTTGCTGATAGATCCGGCAGGCACAACGACCTTGTAGGCGCCCAGTGAATCTACCACTTCGTCAGTTGTTACAACCAGCTGCTTCTTGTCTCCTGTTGCAGGATAAGAGAAACTTCCCTTGGTGATGGTATCACCGGTTTCAGTTACAACAGCCACCTTTGCTCCGGCACTGTATTCCACCTCTTCGGGGAAGTAGAGTACCAGCGTGTCGAGTTGGTACAGGGTGTCAGCCTCAACCGGAGCGATTGAGTCGGGGGCTATCGTCGGGATGCTGTACTTCCAATTATAGGTAGTATTGCTATAACCATATTTGGCAGAGCCCTTGGTTGACAGGTCGTCAGCATTGTAACCGGCATCTTTGTACCAGAAGAGTTTGGCAGGGATTTCCAGCGTATACTCTTGGGGAGTACCTACCAACGAATCCAGCGTGATGGTTACCACATTCGGATTGGTTGCACTTACCTCCACACTACCCTTAGCCACCTCAACGTCATCCCAATTGGCATCCATATAGGTCAACGCAATGCCTTTGGTTGCTCCGGCAGGATTGTAAATAACTTCACCCGGGAAAGTCAATGTGAACTTGTTCAAGGCTGTAACCTCTGAACCGTCAGCAGGGTCAGCCACTGGCTTGAACAGGCCGTTTGACATACCGTAGTGTGCTTTCAGCTTGCCGGTCTCCAACGTCTTGGTGTCGGTGCTGTAAGAGATGGTTTTGCCCTGGGCATCAACCACACCCTCGGCAATGATGTCGAAGAGACGGGGAGGAATATTACCCAAAGCCGAGGCTACGTTGATTTTCAAATCTGTACCTTCGACTGTTGCAGTCAAATCTACCTTTGAACTGTCTGCCAGGTTGAACATGTAGAACTTGGCTTTGTCGATGTTCACCTTACCGTCGAACGAATAGGTAACAGTTTGAATTTGTTCAAGTGACAAGGCTGTAGCAGCCGCAGGTGTAACCCCTGTACAAGCAGTCGGACCCATCTTGTAAGTGAAAGTCTGGTCTTCCAAGGTAACAGCGGGGAAGACACGGTCTCTCAAGCCCGAGATTGTCACGGTAAACTCGTCACCGGCACCAATCAGACCGGCAGCAGCTGCCGCCTTCAATGTGTCTGCCAAGCCATCAACGCAGAGGTAAGTATAGTAGCTTTCAACAGCCACATGTACGTTTTCAAATACTTTTCCGCCTGCCTTAACCGACACTTTCACGCTTTCGCGGTCAATCAGTGAAGAGAATGAGCAGTAAATGCCACCTGACACACCAGACCCCTTGTACTTCATGGCACCTGACCACTCACTGCCGCTTGCAGGAGAAACGCCTGCCAAGGTCAGCGGGTTGACACCAGTCGTAAACTCGGGCTCAATCGAAATGATATTGCTAACCGAGGGTGCCAACGAGGTGTAGGTCTTGCAGGTAAACACATCGCCCTTAGCCATGGCAATGCCTGCCACACTTCCGGTCTTAGTATCTTGGCTGTATGCACCATAGTAGGGGATAGAGTGGGTTGTACCCTCGGCATCTTTATACGAAATCGTCGTGGTGGTAGTCTGCAACGAGCTACCATTCACTGCCATGTTCTTCATTGTCACCTTCTGCGAAGCATTCAGGGCAAGATATCCATCGGTTTCAGCGGTATACTTAACCCAATACTCACCGGCATATCCGGGGATTGACGAGTCATATGCTCTCTTCTTGCCATAGATGTAGTTTACACCTTCAGCCAGCGCGGTGGTGTCGGGGGCATCCAGCAACGAATCAGAGGGGATAACGGTGAAGCTCAGCCCTGAAGTTGAATAATAATTGTAACCATATTTGCTTGATGAAGTCAAATCATCGGCTTTGTAGCCGGCATCTTTGCGCCAGAAGAGTTTGGCAGGGATACCCAGCGTATACTCGTTGGGAGTGCCAATCATCGAATCCAGCGTGATGGTTACTACATTCGGGTTGGTAGCACTTACCTCCACACTACCCTTAGCTACCTCAACGTCATCCCAATTGGCATCCATATAGGTCAACGTGATACCTTTAGTCGAACCGGCAGGATTGTAAACCACTTCACCGGGGAAGGTCAACGTGAACTTGTTCAACACAAACACCTCTGCACCATTCGCCGGTGAAAGGGTAGGTGCAAACAGACCGTTTGACATACCGTAGTGTGCTTTCAGCTTGCCGGTCTCCAACGTCTTGGTGGCGGTGCTGTAAGAGATGGCATTGCCCTTGGCATCAACCACACCTTCAGCAATGATGTCGAAGAGACGGGGAGGGATGTTACCCAAAGCCGGAGCTACATTGATTACCACACTGGTACCATCAACCGTTGCTGTCAAGTCGGTCTTTGAACTGTCTGCCAGGTTGAGCATGTAGAACTTGGCATTGTCGATGTTCACTTTACCGTCAAACGAATAGGTAACGGTTTGGATATCTTCCAAATCCAAGCTTGTTGAAGCTTTAGGTGCAACATCCGAACAAGCGGTAGCCGCCATTTTGAAAGTGAAAGTCTGGTCAGCCAACGTCACATCAGAGAAGACACGGTCTTTCAAGCCCGAGAGGGTCACCGTAAACTCATCACCGGCACTCACCAGTCCTTCAGCGGCAGCTGCCTTCATGGTTTCAGCCAATCCCTCTACATAGAGATAACTGCTGGAACTTTCGACTGCCACCTTTACGTCGGTATACTCTTTACCTCCGACTTTTACGGTTGCTTTCACACTTTCGATATCAACCAACGACGAAAATGAGCAGTAAACAGCACCTGACGACGGGCTATAGCTCTTGTACTTCACAGCACCTGACCACTCACTGCCATCTGCGGGTGAGGTACCAAGCAACGTCAACGGTTGCTTTCCTTCGGTGAAAGCCAACTCCAAAGTCACCGGAGCTTCAGCTGTAGGCGCCACAGAGGTAGAGACCTTGCACTCAAACACATCACCCTTTGCCAACGCTATGCCGGTCAGTTGACCGGTCTTACTGTCTTTCGTGTAACTACCCATATAGGGGACAGAGTGTTTCACTCCGGCAGCATCTGTGTAGCTGATAGCGCCAGTCGCAGAAGTAGCCGATATCGACTGATTGTTTCTTCTGGTGCTTGATGCAGAAATCTTAGCAGTAGCACCAAAAGTGAGGTAGCCATCAGCCGTAGCTACAAACCTGACAGGGTATTGCTTACTCCTGGCAGCAAAATAGTAAGTCTTCCCCAACTCGACAGTGGTCGTGTCAGGCACAACCGTCAGCGTATCGCCCGTTGCATTTTGCGCCCTCAGTCCTATTGCACTGAGCAGCACAAACAAAAATAGTAAACCTTTTTTCATATAACTTTGATTTAATTAGTAAATTCTGATAGCAAAGGTACACGATTTTGTTTAAAGCGCCAAAGAAACGGGTGGAAAATATCAACGTTCACCGATGAATCACCGTACAGGCGTACAATAAAACAAAAATCGCACTAAAATCCCGATTCAACACCCCCTCAAAAACATCCCATCCCACCCCCAATCCATACATGTATCGTCCCTCTTTTTTTACAGAAGCGGGAATACATATACCGCCAAATTGCAACGCACACACTCTCAATATTTTTCAAAAACACAGACACTGTATACGTCCCCCCGAATGTAGGACCAAGCCAAAAATCCCCAGGACCCGCCTCCCCCGATGGCAGGACTCGCACCATTCTGTTGCAGGACTCAGCGGTGTGAGTCCTGCAACCCACGCCATTGAGTCCTGCCACTTCCCGGGCAATTTTAACATTTATACCGAACACAAAAACCAACTGCCCAAAAAGTACCCAACATCACTCCACATTGATTTTTTACATTTTTAAAATTGCAATCTCGAGATAGCAGAATTTTGCAAAAATTGTAATTAAGAGCTCGATTTTGTACAAAAAGGGGGTCGTTTTGTACAAAACAGGGGTCAAATTTACAAAATCGCCCTAAAAAGAAAAGAAATAAAAAGAAATAAAAAGAAAACTCTCTCCTCTATAATCTCCTCTCTCATGGAAAGAGGAGATGGTGGTCGGAAATGGATTTTCTGAAAATAGTTCTTGCCTGCACACACTAAAAGAGACAGAACTGCGTTATCAGATATAACAATCATCAAAACAGATACTGCCTATGGATAAAAACACTACTCCATTCACTATGCCACAACAAAAGTTCACCGACCCGACGAAACACGCCTACCCGCGCCTTTCACCCAAGCAAAAGACCCTCGATTTCTTACGGACTTTTGCCCGAACCTACCGCTCATCCATCTTGTTGCCGGAAGGCATGCCCGGCTTTGCCCTGAACTGACCGGATGCTTCCGGTCGAAAAGAAGACAGAAAATCTTTTTTTCATAACAGAAGCAAAAAAACGGGCGAAAGAGCGTGCAATCTCACATATTTTGCGTAAGTTTGCATCGCCAAAAAGAAAAAGTTAAGATGGGAGTGAAAGTAGCACCTTCGTTGTTGGCCGCCAACTTCATTAATTTACAGGCGGATATAGAAATGCTGAATCAGAGTGAAGCCGACTGGCTGCACCTTGATGTGATGGATGGCGTGTTCGTCCCCAACATCTCATTCGGGTTCCCGGTATTGAAAGCCGTTGCCGCCGTCTGCCAGAAGCCGCTCGACGTACACCTGATGATTGAAAACCCCGACAAGTTTGTCAACGAGGTGAGAGACTTGGGCGCCATGATGATGAACGTACACTACGAGGCATGCCCCCACTTGCACCGCACCATCCAACGCATCAAAGAGGCAGGCATGAGAGCCGGAGTGACCCTCAACCCCGCAACCCCCATCAGCCTGTTAGAGGACATCATCGGCGACGTGGACATGGTGTTGCTGATGAGCGTGAACCCGGGATTCGGCGGACAGAAATTCATCCCCCACACCATCGAACGCCTGCAAAAATTGCGCGACTTGATTGAGCGCCAACATGCACACGCCCTCATCGAAGTAGACGGTGGCGTAAACCTCGAAACCGGCAAAAGGCTGATTGACGCCGGAGCCGACATCCTGGTGGCAGGAAGCTTCGTCTTCAAGTCACCACAGCCCAAAGAGGCCATCCACCAGCTGAAAACGTTGTGAAAGACGCTGCCATAACCCGCTTTATGGAGGCGCACCCGTTTCTGAAGATGCTGCTTCCGTTGGTCATAGGCATCATCATAGCCGACAAAGGAGAGGATACACTCCCGTTGCCGGCTATCGTTTTTTACGGAGCCATAGGATTGTCACTCACCGCCATGGTTGGTTGCCTGTGGTTGAAAGGATGGCGGCGACGCCACTGGTTCGGTGGGTTCTCGTTCTTGTTTTTCCTGCTATTGGGTTTCATGCTCTGCAAGCTGAAGTGGGAGACAACCGTCCCCTCCTATCCGACCTATGCCTGCACCTATGAAGGCTACCTCACCGACTCGCCCGACGAGAAGAGACGCAGCCGCCTATGTCCAGTAGCACTCACCGGGCGATGGGAAGGAGACCGCTATATCCCCACCCCCAACAACATTTTGTTGTACCTGCCCAAAGACTCGCAGACAGACGGACTGAAACCCGGAGACCGGCTCTTTTTCCACGGCACCATCACCCCACCCCAACCAAGCGGCATCCCCACCGGATTTGACTATCCGCGCTACCTGCGGCACCACCAGGTGAACGGCACCCTCTACACCACCCGGTGGAGGCAACAAGAGACGCCCCACAAGAGCCTGAAAACAAAAGCCTTGAGCATACGCGAGCATATCCTCGACTACTACCGTAAGACCGGACTGCAAGGCGAAAGATTTGCCGTCTTATCGGCACTGACCCTCGGCTACAAGCAAGAGTTGGACAGCGAGATACAGGCACGTTTCTCTGCCTCGGGAGCCGGTCATGTACTGGCTCTTTCGGGACTGCACATCGGCATCCTCTGTATGGTGTTGCACTGTTTCTACGGAATATTCCTGAGAGGCGGCAGACACCGGAAGCTGCGGCGTTTGCTGGTCATACCCGCCGTGTGGGCATTCGTCTGCCTGGTAGGACTCCCGCTTTCAGCCATCCGCGCCGCCTGGATGTTCACCCTGCTGGCAGTGGGAAGCCTGTTTACCCGGGTCGGATACCCCCTGAACACGTTGGCACTGACTGCCTTCGGCATGCTTGTATACAACCCGTTCTTCCTGTTCGACGTCGGATTCCAGCTTTCGTTTCTCGCCGTCGCCTCGCTGTTGCTGTTACAACCCAAGTTTGAGCAACTGTTACCTCCCATCCAACATCCCGTATTGAATTACTTCTGGCAAATCACCACCGTATCGGTAGCCGCCCAAATAGGAGTCATACCATTGAGTCTCTACTACTTTGCGCTACTCCCCCTCTACAGCTTGCTCGTCAACCTCTGGCTCATCCCGCTCACCTGGCTCATCGTTGCCCTGGCACTCCCCTTCATCCTTGCCTCGTTTTTCCCCGTCGGCACGCTGCAGATAGCCGGAGCCAACCTGCTTTCGCTCCTGCTTGACATGATGAACAACCTGTTGGAGACGTTCAACCGGCTTCCCGGCTCATCCGTCAACGACATCGTATTGCAAGAGGCAGAAGTAATCGTCATCTATCTGGCGCTCATCGTCGGTTGCTACAGTTGGGCAAAGAAATGGCTGCGCGGCTGGACGATAACGTTAGCCATCCTTATCTGCGGAACGTGCCGGTCGATATACCGCCACGAAACAGCACTACAGCAGCACTCCTTGCAAATCGGCAACCTGCATGGAGTGCCTACCCTCCGACACATCCACGGAACAAGCATCACCGACTTCATCCCCGACACCACTTCACAGCCATCGGTGCGTACAAACGACATCACCCAAGTGGAGAGCCTCCGCATCTGCCAACTCCACGACAACCGTTGGGAAAAACTGACGGCAAGCAAAAAACTCCCGCTCGACTATCTGTATGTGAGCAAAGGGTTCACCGGAGAGCTGCGTCCGATACTTAACCTGTTCAGCATCAACTGCATTGTGTTAGACACCTCACTCAGCAAATACCGACGCGAACGGTATCTGAAAGAGTGCAAAGAGTTGGAAATAAAATGCATTAATCTGGAGAAAAGCAGATATTTGGAGGTCAAATTGTAATATTTGAGTTTTTTTTCGTATCTTTGCCGAGTTAAAACGTACAATAGAAAGAAACTATTATGCTCAGCAAAATCATACAGCAATCAAATATCGACCATTTCGCCAAATGGCTGAACAAGGCAGAGAAGATAACAATCGTCACCCACCTCTCTCCCGACGGGGATGCCATCGGATCGGCATTAGGACTGATGCACTACCTGGACGGACAAGACAAGGAGGTGAACATTGTGGTACCCAACGCCTTCCCCGACTTTCTGCAATGGATGAGCGGCAGCCAACGGATTATCCGCTACGACAAGCATGCCGAAAAAGCCAATCAGGTGATAGCTGAAGCCGACATCATCTGTTGCCTCGACTTCAACAACCTGAAACGCATCGACAATGTGGCACCGGCTGTCGCCGAATCACCGGCACGCAAAATATTGATAGACCACCACATCGACCCGGAACCGTTTTGCGGCATCACCATCTCACACCCGCAGGTAGCCTCAACAGCAGAACTGGTGTTCCGCCTGATTTGCCGGATGGGAGGGTTTGAAGACATCACGCTCGAATGCGCCGAATGTATCTACACCGGCATGATGACCGACACGGGAGGCTTCACCTTCAACTCAAACGACCGGGAGATATACTTCATCATCAGCGAACTGCTGTCGAAAGGCATCGACAAGGACGCCATCTACCGCAAGGTATTCAACACCTACTCGGAGGGAAGGCTACGCCTGATGGGACACGTGTTGACACACATGCAGGTCTACCCCGAATTTCGTTCAGCCCTAATCACGCTGACAAAAAAAGAGCAGCAACAATTCGACTACAAGCGGGGCGACTCTGAGGGATTTGTAAATATGCCTCTGTCCATCCGCGGTGTCAAATTCTCGGTTTTCCTCAGAGAAGACACAGAGAAGGATATGATAAAAGTGTCGTTGCGCTCAACCGGTGAGTTCCCCTGCAACAAAGTGGCGGCTGACTTTTTTGGAGGAGGCGGCCACCTGAACGCCTCGGGAGGCGAAGTCTATGGCAGCATGGAAGAGGCAATCAGACGATTCAAAGAGGCAATCATCAAATACGAACCCCTGTTGATAACAAAAAAATAGTTATTTATAGCTAATTGCACACAAACAACGATTGCAGGTTGAAAGGCTTTTTGTAATTTTGCAGCAAAACAACAAACATTCTGAAATGAAAAAATTGATAGTTATATTCACGTTGCTATTGTCGGCAGGCTTTCTGTTCCAAGCATGTGACGACACCGAGACTTACGCTGAGATGAAGGAAAAAGAGCGCGATGCCATCCGTGCCTTCATCAAAGAGCACAACATAAAGACCATCAGCGCAGAACAATTCTACGCACAAGACTCGACAACCAACACCGATGAAAACGAGTTTGTGCTGTTCAACGACAATGGAGTGTACATGCAGATTGTGCGCAAAGGAAACGGAAAGAAGTTGCAAGACGGAGAACGGGCAGATGTAATCGCCCGCTTTATCGAAGTCAACATTCAAGACAACGACACCCTGACCGGCAACCTGTATGACGCCTCAAACCCCGATTACTTGACCGTTTCGTACAAAAGCGGAAGCTACATCGGCTCGTTCACCTCGGGATACATGTATGGAAACTACGGAAGTTCGGTTCCGGCAGGATGGCTGGTACCGTTCCCCTACATCAACATCGGACGAAATACGGATAACATAGCCAAGGTGAGACTGATTGTTCCGCACAGTCAGGGACAATCGACTGCCACCTCGTATGTTTACCCCTGCTATTACGAAATCACCTACCAAAGGGGGCTGAACTAAAAACAAAATAGGTTCCAATCAAACCAGACACTACTATGGCACTAATAAAATCAATCTCAGGAATACGGGGAACCATCGGCGGAAAAGCCGGTGAAGGACTGACCCCGCTGGATATCGTCAAATTCACATCGGCTTACGCGACCCTCATCCGAAAGAGAAGCCACGCAACATCAAACAAAATTGTGGTGGGACGCGATGCACGCACCTCGGGCGAGATGGTAAACAACCTCGTATGCGGTACCCTGATGGGAATGGGGTTTGATGTAGTAAACATCGGACTCGCATCAACCCCTACGACCGAAATGGCTGTAACAATGGAAAAAGCATGTGGCGGAATCATACTGACCGCAAGCCACAATCCGGCTCAATGGAACGCATTGAAACTCTTGAACGAAGAGGGAGAATTCCTTAACGCGGAAGAGGGAGCCGAAGTCATACGCATAGCCGATGCCGAAGAGTTTGACTATGCGGATGTGGCACAGGTTGGCAGCTATACAGAGGATACCGGTTACGACCAGAAGCACATCGACCGCATCCTCGAGCTTGACCTTGTAGACGTGCCGGCAATCAGAAATGCACACTTCAAGGTGGCGCTGGACACCGTAAACTCGGTGGGAGGTATCGTACTGCCCAAGCTGTTAGCCCAATTAGGGGTAGAGCAGGTCGAAACGTTATACGGAGAACCGACCGGACGCTTTGAACATAACCCCGAGCCGTTGGAAAAGAACCTGGGTGCCATCATGGAACTAATGAGACAGGGAGATTATGATGTGGCTTTTGTGGTAGACCCTGACGTAGACCGCCTGGCAATGATTTGTGAAGACGGCAAGATGTTCGGTGAAGAATATACATTGGTAAGCATAGCCGATTACGTATTGAGCCACACACCCGGGAACACCGTTTCAAACCTAAGTTCAACACGGGCACTGCGCGACATCACCCGGGGATATGGAGCCGAATACCAGGCTTCAGCCGTAGGGGAAGTGAATGTGACACAAAAGATGAAAGAGACCCATGCCGTCATCGGCGGGGAAGGAAACGGAGGAGTCATCTACCCTGCCATTCACTACGGACGCGACGCACTGGTGGGCATCGCCCTTTTCTTGAGCCACTTGGCACACACCCAAAAGAAGGTGAGCCAACTGCGGGAAACATACCCCTCATACTATATCGCCAAAAACCGCATAGACCTGACTCCGGAAACAGACGTGGATGCCATACTCGAACGAATGAAGGAAATCTACAAAAACGAGGAGATAAACGACATCGACGGAGTGAAAATAGATTTTGCCGACAGTTGGGTACACCTGCGCAAAAGTAATACAGAACCCATCATACGGGTATACTCGGAAGCAAAAACAGAGGCTGAAGCAAACGCATTGGCTGAAAAGATAATGGACATTGCCTATAAACTTGCAGGAGGAAGTCACTAAAACAGCAAGAGACAGAAAACCTGCATAAATCTAACAACCAGCAACCGAACATGGAGAGGCAGAAAGAACTACAGAGAGAAAAGACACAGGAGTTATACAAGCAAAACGAGGTGAACGAAAGCTATGCTTCAAATCACAACGAGCATGTATGCCCGCACTGTGGAGCCATCAACGAACCCGATGCTTTGTTTTGCGAAGAGTGCGGAGGGATGTTGGGGACAACATTGGTGTGTCCGAACTGCCGACTGCCGGTACCCAAAGAAGCAGACTTCTGTGAACATTGCCAGACCTACATCGCCACCAACAGATGTTCGTTTTGCGGAGCATCGATGGCACCAACAGATTCATTCTGTCCTGAATGCGGGAACTCGCGCCAAGGCATCATCTGCCCGGCATGCAAGACCCATAGTCCGTTCAGTTATTGCCCTGCATGCGGAATGCCATTGACTGAGAAGGTGGTCAAACAACGAACAGAAATCCAAAACGAACCGGCATTCAAACAGATGGACCAAATCAGTGCAGAACTGGACAAACTGAAAAAGCTCCGTCCCATCGAATCGCCCAAAGCTACCGAACGTGCCAAACAGGCTGAAGAGTTGGCAAAACGGGTGCAGAAACTGTTAGGAAAAGAGTACCAGCCAACCGCTTCGCAAAAAACAGCTGAAGAACTACAAAAACAGATAAAGGAAAAAGAAGAAGAGCTGCAAGCCTTATTGGACAAACTGACAACTGCCACCCCACAAGAGAATCCGATATTGACCCGCAACTATATAATGGCACGCAAGCCTGCTTCAACAATATTGGGATGGAAATGCAACTACAAACAGGCAATACACAGCAGCCCGTGCGGATGTGCATGTCCACACCTGGGCGGCAGGTGGATAGTGCTTGACGACACAACCCAAATCGAGGATGATACACCCCTTACCCGAAACAAAAAACTATAAGAGCCAATAAACGCCTCAACCAACAAACCATTCACCCAACAAACCCATGGAAGAATCAAACACCCTGCAAATAATCAAAAAAGAAGAGCCCGCAACAATCCCGTCGGTAGAAAACAGGACCCGACGGAACTCGGACGATGCGACCCAGCATGCCTTTATCTCTTGCGACAATGAAGAGACAACCAACAGGTTTATGGATGCTGGAGAAGGGGTTTCTATGCCGGCAGGGGGAACGACAGAAGCCATTTTCATATTGGGGGGCAGAATATACCGTGAGATAAAAACGCTCTCCATCTCATCAGGAGAGGCACAGGTAATGATGGTTGAAGGAGAGGGAAAACGAGCGGTATTGAAACTCTATTACCCAAACTTCTACCCGGAAGAGGGGGTGCTACAACGGGTGTGGAACATGAATTTCCCCTACATCGTACACCTGTACGACTACGGACAGACCATCGTTGACGGTGTCGCACGCGACTATGAACTGATGGAGCTGCTGGAAGGCATTTCATTGGCTGAACACCAAATCAAGGGAAACGAACAGGCGTTTGCGCAAATAACACTTACAGCCGCCGCTGCATTGGAGTATCTACACCAATGCGGAATGATACATAAAGACGTAAAATTGGGCAACTACCTCTTCAGAGACAAAGAACAGACAGAATTGGTGCTGACTGACTTCGGTATATCCACCATCATGGGAGAGAACGAAGAGAAGCACAAGACAACCCAGGCACGCACCCCCCTCTATGCCGCTCCTGAAATGTATGAAGATGTAATCGACGGAGAAGTGGAACTGACACCAAAAGCCGACTTCTACTCATTGGGAATCACCCTGTTCTCGCTATGGATAGGCGGCAACCCGTTTTCTGGAAACGAGCGGTCGATGATGAGAATGAAAAGCGAAGGAAGGCTGCCGGGATTGGACAAACTGCCGGAAAAGATAAGCCGACTCATCAGAGGACTTACCGTGGTAAACCCCGAAAAACGATGGGGATACGAAGAGGTTGAACGGTGGTTCAAAGGCGAACAAGTAGAAGTGGACGAAGCATCCATCTATCTGAAATACAAAACATTCATCGTCGACTCAGAAAAGAATGTCGTGGCATCTAATGCGAGTGAACTGGCAATTCTGTTAGTCACGCGAAAGCACCTGGGCATCAAATACCTGTACAGCAAACTCATCTCATCGTGGCTCGAAGAATGCGGGAACCGCAAAATGGCAATCGAACTTGACGACATAGTGGAAACCCGATACCCGTTGAATCCGGAAGCCGGAATCCAAGCGGCCTTATACACGCTGGACAAAAAAATGCCTTATCGCGATGCAAGAGGAAACACCGCAAGTGGGGTACACGAGGTGGTAATGACCTTACTGGCAAATGCCGAGGAGTATAAAGTGATGCTCACCGACGTAAACCACCCGCTATACATTTACCTGGAGATAACAACCGAGCTGGAAGTGAACAGGTTGCGGAAACATTTCCAAAAAGACACGCCAGAGGTTGCACTTTGGCGCGTAATCTACGAACTGGATCCAACCATCCCATTTCTGGCAGACAAGCCCTCTGCTACAATCGAAGAAATTGTGGATGCATTCCGGGACCGGAAATGTCGTCCCGATGAATGGAATGCGCTACTCGACGGAAGGTTGCTCTCGTGGATATACTACAAATGCGACCCGATGTTGTATGTGGAGATAAAAGAAATCTGCGACGAAAAGAGGTCTTTCACACGGGCACAAGCCTACAGAGTCTTGTATCACCTCGATAAAAGCCGAGGATTTGACTTGGCAGGACAAGTAGCCCGTCACCAAGTGGCAGCTTTCATCAGCCGGAGAATGACAGAATGTCAATACTGCAGCGATGAAGAGTTTAAAAAACAGATGAAAGAATACATCGGAGAGGAGAGCCGCCTGCATCACTATGCCAAAATGAAAGGATGGCGCGACGTGGTTGAGTTGAACAAACGGACCATGGACCTCACCTCGGAAGAGAATACTTCACGATTCGGAGAATATGACATACGCACTGCCGCATACCGACTGTGCGAACAATTGGGAAGCACCCCCGAATATTACATCCGACAGACGGGACGACTGATTACCTCATACGAGGAATTCAACTTGGAAGATTCAAAAGCCATCAGAAGCGAAATGAGCAATGGAAGCCTCAAACAATGGCTCAGTATATTCTTCCACGAAAATCCACACGACACGTTCTCAGAAAAATACAGCTACGAAAAACGCCTCGGCGAATTCCTTACCGAAGTAGGGAAAGCAAATCCTGACGACATACACTACCGACGCTTCAAACATGCATTGACCGAAACCCGAAAAAAAATGGAGTCTTCGCGCAACATCAGCGCACACATCCTACAACGCGAGGATCAATTGATGAAAGGATTTCTTGCCAGCGTAATTTTAACCCTGTTGACAATCGGAATATTCGGATATTCAAATCCCGAATATGTAGCCGAGCACAGCAGATTTACTATCGGACTCCCCTTAGGAGGAATGACTGCAATCATAGCTACCACATGGAGCTATTTCCACGGAAACGGACT
The DNA here is from genome assembly GCA_017472635.1 of Bacteroidaceae bacterium. GTDB lineage: Bacteria > Bacteroidota > Bacteroidia > Bacteroidales > Bacteroidaceae > Phocaeicola_A. The sequence goes on along the minus strand of JAFUPU010000076.1, from coordinate 7,602 downwards.
GTTTTTTAACCTATTTTGGGGAATAGCCGGTGGAATTTCAGCCCTTCTCCCTGCATGGATTATCAAGCTAATCGGAGGAGGACATCCAACAATCATGACCATCGTTTCACTGATAATGCTACTCTCCTACGCAGCTATAGCAATCTGGGGAGGCAAACGAAAATCGATATACAAGTTCCGCGACTTGCAACCATTGTTCAACGAAAATGTAAACCAAACACTGCTTGACCCTCTATACTATACATACAAACAGAAATCATTCCAATTCAAAGGTTCAAACTTCAAAGCCATCGACGAAGCCGTGGGAGTGATTACTGCCTCTAAGGTCGAATTCTATGCGCACTATATCGAATGGATTTTGTTTATGCTCACATTAGCTACACTCTTCATCGTGTTCCATGCAGACTTGCTGAACATTGATGTCCCCGATATAGTAGCCTGGAAAGCCAAACTCGGTGAGATGATAAAATCGTTCAAAGCATCTGATTTGATTTAAGTTAAGCAGTCTTGCTATAACTACTGAGAAAACGAAGTAAGAAAGAACAAAAATGCCCAGTTATGATTTGCCTGCACTGTAAAAAAGAAAATCGTCCCGTTGCGCGCTATTGCAGATGGTGCGGAAAAGCGCTCGTCGATTTAAAGAACCCGCTGGACAAACTCGTCGGTACTGACGAAGTCAAGAAACGATTCCAAAGTATCGTATCAACCCTCACCCATCTGACAGATAATGGCAAGCATACAAGCGTACGACTGAACTTGAACACTATCATCATCGGTGAAACAGGAACAGGAAAGACTACTATTCCTCAAATTTTATCGGAATATCTGGCACAACATGGAGTATTGAAAAAATCCAAGCTTAAAATTGTTGATGCTGTAGACTATAACCGATTTGTCGAGCACTGGGACTCAAACATAAAAGAGGCGCGTGGAGGCATCTTATTTTTCGACAACGTACAGAAACTGCTTCCAGACAACTACGCTAACAATGTTAATCCGCTTGACAAATTGTTCATAGAAATGGATCGTTGGGAAGGCGACCCCATCGTCATATTAGCAGGACTCCCCGGCGGATTTGAAGGATTCCTCGAACAAAATCCTGTAGTCAAAAGCCGATTCAAATACCACTTCAGGCTCACAGGCTTTACTGCTGAAGAATTATATGAAATATGTATCCGTACGTTGAAAGAACGATATGGGATAGAGACCTTGACACCGCAAGCCGCTGACAAATTACTCCGACAATTCAAGTATGAACTGAAGAAGCATGATGACTCTTTTGCCTACGGACACTTTGCGCGAGGTAAGGCTGAAGACATGTTCACATCATATTTGTCAAGAGACACCAAGGTTCTTGGAGAAATCTCAGAGGAAGACATCCGAGGGTACGTGCCTCCCATACGTGGAATTGATGAAATATTGAGTGAATTAGACGAGTTCATCGGTATGGACAAGGTCAAACAAACCATGCGAGAAATTGCGTGGGAAGTAAAAGCCGAAAACGACCGCGCCAGTCGGGGACTTGGCGAGCAGGAGAGACAGCCACTACACATTGTTCTCACAGGGAATCCAGGTACTGGAAAGACCTCTGTAGCACGTAAACTGGGCGAAATTCTTGAAGCAATCGGATATCTCGACAGCGGACACGTAATTGAGGTAGACCGCAGCCAAATGGTCAGCCAATATGCAGGAGAAACCCCTAAGGTGGTTGACAAACTTTGCGATAAAGCGATAGGAGGCATCCTTTTTATTGATGAAGCATACACCCTTGCCCCACAGAACGAGCACGGCTCAAGAGATGAACAGGGCGCACAAGCTCTCGAGAAATTGATGAAACGCATGGAAGACGACCGCGGACGCTTTGTGGTAATTGCTGCCGGTTATCAGACTGAGATGGAACATCTGCTCCACATCAATCCAGGCATGCGCAGCCGTTTCACCCGATTCATCAATATAGAAGATTATAGTGCTGAAGAACTGACAAGGATATTGATTTCATTTATCGAGAAGAAACACTACAAGTTCACCCCCGAAGCCGAAGCTATTGCCAAAGAATTGGTAGAAAAGCTTCATGCAGAGCGAGATAAAAACTTTGCCAATGCACGGGAAATGCGGCTATTAGCGCAAAAAATCTGTTCTCGACAAGCAGAGCGTATCTCTCAGTTGTCGCCCGATGAACAAACAGACGAAGCATTACTGACAATCCAAGCAGAAGATATCCCCTACGAACGTCCGGCAAGTGTTGACCTTCATGAGATATTGGCTCCACTCTCATCACTCATCGGACTGAAGGAAGTCAAAGAAGAAATAACAGACCTGGTATCACTCATAAACCTGCATGCCAAGCGGGATACAGGGCATGCCCCGACAGCTTCGCACTATGTATTTACAGGCAATCCCGGCACCGGAAAGACCACCGTTGCCCGCATCATGGCAAACATTCTAAAAGCACTGGGCATCATCACCCGCGGACAATTGGTCGAAGCAGACCGTAGCAGCCTGGTGGCAGGACACGTAGGGGGTACAGCCATAAAGACAAACCAGCTAATCGATTCTGCCTTAGGAGGTGTCTTATTTATCGATGAAGCTTACACACTACAAGCAGGAGAAAATGATTCTTTCGGCAATGAAGCCATTGACACCTTACTGAAACGTCTGGAAGACGATCGCGGACGCTTTGTATGTATCGTTGCCGGATACACTGCCGAGATGCATACTTTCATCAACTCCAACCCTGGTCTGAAATCAAGATTTGCCAAAACCATCCATTTCGAAGACTATCGCCCCGACGAACTCACCGAGATATTCAAACAGTTGGTAAAAGAGAATAGTTTTACCCTTACGCCTGACTGCCAACAAGAGCTATTGCACCATTTCGAACAAGTTTATGCAACCCGCAGTCGCGACTTTGGCAACGCACGTGAAGTGCGCAAATTGTTTGACCAGGCTGTAGCCAATCAAAGCAAACGGTTGATGGAAGCTATGAGCGAAACCGATTTCACCAAAGAGATGATGTTTGAGCTGACATCCCGAGACATTTTTGGCGAAAAAGAAGGCAGCGAAAAAACACTTGCCGGAATAATGGCAGAATTGGATGAGTTCATTGGCATGAACCAAATTAAAGAAGCCGTACGCCGACTTGCAGTACAGGTCGTATTTATGAAACAGCGGCTCGAGATGGGCATCGGACAGGCTGAGCCTCTAACATTCAATATGATACTGACCGGAAATCCAGGAACCGGCAAGACAACCATAGCACGTAAGTTAGGTGAATTTTTCAAGGCTGTAGGACTATTGCCCACCAGTCGTGTCATAGAAGCAAGCCGCGGCCAAATGGTCGGGAAATACGTCGGAGAAACACCCTCGTTGGTGAACGCCCTATGCGACCGTGCAATCGGAGGAGTACTGTTTATTGACGAAGCCTACACGTTATATGAGCCAGAAGGCGGAAGTGGCGACAAGTTTGGAAAAGAGGCGATAGAAACACTGATGAAACGAATGGAAGATGACAAAGGAAAGTTCATTGTCATCGCTGCCGGATATGGGCGCGAAATGGCTGCATTCCTGCAAACAAATCCCGGATTGGAAAGCCGTTTCACACACAAGCTCACCATCGAAGACTACAGCGAACACGAGCTCACCCTCATTTTCAAACAGATGGCGCAACAAAAAGGTTATACGCTTTCTGAATCCGCAGAAATGGCACTGGCTCAAAAAGTACATGACCTTTACCAAGAAAAGACACGTAACTTCGGAAATGCACGCGAAATGCGGACTCTGTTTGAAAAAACCATCAGCGGACTGTCTATGCGTGTAGCATCCACCCCACCGGAACGTCTTACCGAAGAAGATTATCGATTAATCAAGGCTGAAGACATTCCTTAAAATCATAGACCACAAAAATGCCTAAGATATATGATTTGTCCCAGATGTAAAATAGAAATCCCTGACGACTCACTCTACTGCGACATGTGCGGTGGAGAGATTCGCTACTGCCAAATATGCCGCAAACCAGGTAAAGGCAATCGTTGTACACGCTGTGGAGGTGTGATGGTGGCAGCAGCTTCGGTCAAAAACCAAGGAGGAGATTTCACCGGAGTAACTATAGAAACGGCCACACCCTCTCCCCACACCGCTCCTGCTCCTCCCACGGCTGACACGACCGTAAAAGTCGGGTGCAAATCCCACTTAATCTTGTCAAACAGCATGTTAGGACTGACCATAGAAGGTGTCGATGGTGCCACCATCGGTCGCAGACAAGGCATTTACCAACGCCAGTTTTCCGGGTTCCCGTATGTTTCAGGCACTCATGCACGCCTAAACTACGATGCCGTCCACAATCGATGGACAGTTACTGATTTGGGGTCATCCAACGGCAGCAAGTTTGACGGAGAGCCTTTGTCACCTGGCATCCCCTGTCCTCTTACAGATGGAGGCAAATTGCAATTAGCCAACATTTTACTGAACGTATCTGTCACCCTCAATTAAACACCACATCAACATGATATTCCAATTAGATGCCATCAGCGACATCGGTCCCACCCGTCCGCGCAACGAAGACATGATACTCATCGGTGACCACTTGCTACGCGACAACCGGTATACTTCCCAATATGCGGTCACCGACAGCGATCACCACGTCATAGCCTTAGCCGACGGCATGGGCGGACATAATGCAGGTGACATCGCCAGCCACGAGACGCTGCAGTCTCTCTCAAAGTTCATCCGGTTGCTCCCTAATGGTCTCACTGCTACTGATTTATCGCTATCTCTCAATCAATGGGTATTGCAAATGCATGTACACTTAGGCACCATGGGATTTGAAAATACCGATTATTACGGCATGGGAACCACGCTTGTGGGCATCCTCTTCTACGAGGGGAACAGCTATTGGTTCAATTGTGGTGACAGCCGACTTTACCGCCTCAGCGGAGAAGAACTGCAACAACTCTCTTCCGACCATTCCCTCTCTTGGCTCACAGGCCGTCCTTCAGCCCCGGGCAACGTCATTGTCAATTGTATAGGAAGCCCTTCTGGCAGCCCTGTGTTCATTGATTTCGAACCCATCACCCCTTCGCTTACCGTTGGCGACCAACTGCTTCTTTGCTCCGACGGACTGACCGATTCAGTCCCCTCCTCCCACCTCACCCGTTTTCTCACAGCCGATTGGGGAGCCGAACAGTTAATCAAAGCCGCTTGTCTCATGGGGGCTAAAGACAACATCTCGGTATGCAAAGTCAATATTGTCGGATAAAATAAAGAGGGAAAAAGAAAAAGACACTACACCTGTCAACAAATCCTTAAGAATAGGAAAAAGTCCTAGGACTCATTCAAAAATCTCCAGGACCCAGCACAATCTGTCCTAGGACTCACAGCGTTCAGTCCTAGGACTTATCTGATTTCATCCAGGACTCATTGGGCGTAAATAAGCATCTGACTGATGTATAACCAAACAGATGCATACTTTCCACATGACGAGAAGAAAAAGAGATTGCCCCTACTTCCTTAAAAAGAAAAAGCCCCTTTTCATCTTAAAAAACACTAAATATAAGGTTGTGCTTCTTTTTTTTAAGAAAACTTATTGGTCGGCTGACAAAAAACTCTTACCTTTGGGCAATTTTAATAAAAATCAATCTAACGAAAAATAAAACAAGCATGAAAGACAGAAAGTTTTTTGCAGTCGATTTAGGAGCCACAAGCGGACGCACCATATTAGGCACTCTTTCCGAAAACGGATTTGAAATGCGCGAGCTGACCCGTTTCCCCAACAACATCATTGAAGTAGGCGGACATTTTTATTGGGACATATACGCGCTGTACCATGAAATCATCCGCGGATTGAAAGTTGTTGCACAAGAAGGCATACAGATTGAGAGTATCGGTATCGACACTTGGGGAGTAGACTTCGTTTGTTTTGGCAAAGATGGAGGTGTAATGCGTAGTCCTTATTGCTACCGCGACCCGCATACATTCAGTGCCATGGAAGAGTTCTTCGGCATCATCCCTAAAGAAAAAGTCTATAACGTTACAGGAATCCAGTTCCTCAACTTCAACAGTCTGTTCCAACTTTATGCCCTCAAGCGAGACCAAAGTTCCGCTTTAGCCGCAGCCGACAAGATATTGTTCATCCCCGATGCCCTCAGCTATATGCTTACAGGCAAGATGGTTACAGAATACACCATCGCTTCCACTTCACAAATGCTTGACCCACGCACCAAGCGATTCGATAAGGAACTGATGGATGCCGTTGGAGTTACCGAAGACCAATTCGGTCGTTTCGTATTCCCCGGTGAAGAGGTAGGAACTTTGAGCGAAGAGGTGCAACGCCAGACAGGTTTGGGTGCGATTCCTGTCATCGCAGTAGCCGGACACGACACAGGAAGTGCCGTAGCAGCAGTACCTGCCCAAAACGAGCGTTTTGCTTATCTGAGTTCTGGAACATGGTCACTGATGGGAATTGAAGTTAAAGACGCCATCATCACAGAAGAGAGTTACAAAGTCAACTTCACTAACGAGGGTGGAGTGGAAGGTACCACCCGATTCCTTAAGAACATCTGTGGAATGTGGTTACTTGAACGCTGCCGGAAGGAATGGACTACTGACTATTCTTACCCCGAGCTCATTGAGGCTGCCATGCAAGCCCCTGCTTTCCGTAGCCTGATCAACCCGGATGATGCATGTTTTGCCAACCCCGACCGAATGATTGAAGCCATTCAGGACTATTGCCGTCGCACAGGTCAACCCGTCCCTGAGACACACGGAGAATTGACACGTTGCATCTTTGAAAGCTTACCATTGCGATACAAGCAAGTTTTCGGTTGGATGCAAGACATGGCACCTTTTGCAATCGAAAAGCTCCATGTTATTGGAGGAGGATCGAAAAATAATGTGTTAAACCAGTTCACAGCCAACGCATTGGGAATTCCCGTGGTGGCAGGTCCGTCAGAGGCTACAGCAATCGGAAACATCATGCTCCAAGCAAAAGCTGTAGGCTTGGTTAATGGAATCCAAGAGATGCGCCACCTCATTGCCGCATCCATTGAAACGGCTGAATTCACACCTCAAGACACGGAGTTGTGGAATGAAGCATTCAAGAAGTTTGTGGAAGTAACCCGATAATGCCACCACTCTTCTACCCCGCAACTTAAAAGGATGTCTACCATAATAGAAAAAGAAACACTAACAATTAATAATTAATCAGGGCTTCTATCCCCCGGTAAAAAAGGAGTGGAGGTAAAGCCCACAACGAACAACTATCATGAAAGAAGAATTGATTAACAAAGCGTATGAGATTGCCAAGGAACGCTACGCAGCCCTTGGTGTTGACACAGACAAAGTATTGGAACAATTGCAGGACTTCCACTTGAGCATGCACTGCTGGCAGGCTGACGACGTGAAGGGCTTCGAGGTGCAGGCCGGTGCCCTCTCCGGCGGTATCCAGTCAACCGGTGACTTCCCCGGTGCAGCCCGCAATATCGACGAACTCCGTCAGGACGTTCTCAAGGCCAAATCATTGATTCCCGGTACACACCGCTTGAACCTCCACGAAATCTATGGCGACTTCCAAGGTAAGGTGGTTGACCGCGACGAGGTGACCGTAGA
>JAFUPU010000075.1 GCA_017472635.1 Bacteroidaceae bacterium | reverse complement strand
TTTGGAGATTGACTTTTCAGTTCTCGTTTCCATAGTTCTGAATAAAATCCCCTCAACCCATCATATAATAAATGAAACATACCCATATAATATACTATAATAAATGTTGAGCCATCTGTATTCTCCTTTCCTTTCTGAGTAGAATGCGTTCAATGTGAGATTTAATCTTACTAACCAATAAATATAATTTTGCCTTCTTTGAATCCTTAATCGACAAAATTACCCTAAAATATGCCTCTTAATCGACAAAATTACCGTTTCTTGTAGCAATTGATGGCGCTTAATGGAAAAATTTGCTTTTAATCATAAGATAAAGATAAAATATTGTCAGTTGCAAAGTTATAAAATTTATCCATTATAAAAGATAAAACATGTAATTATTCTGTTTTTATCATTTATAATGGATATAAAATGAAAACAAATACGGCAATCCAATCATTGGACTGCCGTATGCTGTGAGGTCGTTCGATGTGACTTGCGAGATGAAAACCGCAGAAGTTGCAAAGTTGCAAGTTGCGGGTTGCGTTTTCGGAATGACCGGTCGCAATGGATGCTACATGCATGATGTAACACCGAAGGTAGTGGCGATGGCTGTCAGGATGGTGATGGCGATGTTGATGATTTTCTTCCAGATTTCTTGTTTGTTCATAGTCGTGTTTGTGTTTTGTGCTGTTGGACATTGCATGCTGTTTCGGATAATACAATCGGAGTAAAGCCCCCCCTCATTGGAGAGGAGCCGGAGAGGGAGGACTCACACCATTAAACGTCGGGTTCCCCTTCCTCGGTTTCCCCTTCCTCGTTCTTGATGTACTTCACGGCCACCTTCTGGAAGGTCAGTCCGTTGAGTGCCCCTACGAGTGCCGAGCCCGGACGGAAGTTGATGCGTGCTTTCTTGATGTGTGCTTCAGAGAACATCTCTTCGGTAAGTGCCCCCTTGGAACTGATACTGATTTGGAGGGTGCCGAGGTCGCCCAAACGGACAATCTCACCGCTTTGCAACGATTCCACAATCACATCTTCCAGCGCCACGAGTACGGCGAACACGTCGCTCTTGTGTACGGTACAAGTCTGTTGGATTCGCTCGGCCATTTCGCGGAGGTTGATGTCGCCGCTGGCCTGCACATGACCGTAGAACTTGGGGTCTTCTTCCTTGTTGCGGGGGTTGATGCGTGGGGATACGGAGTAGTTTACGCTTTTTGCCATAGTGTTAGTTTTTGTTTAAGGGTTAATGATTTGTTTTTGTGTTCACCACAGATTTATCCGGATTGACAATACAAAGATAACACCCCTTCCAAGCGCAATGTCCGTCAATGTCCGCCTACGTCCGACAATGTCCTGAAATGTCTTGATAAAGGAGAAAAAGGACTGAAAATATTTGGTAGAGTGGTTGAAATTCCGTATCTTTGAGGTATAGATAAATCGCTTAAAACTCCCGACAACATGTTTCAACTACGTCCCTATGGCAAGGCCGAACTGGCTTTGCTCTATCAGCCATTCAGTACCCCCGAAACAGCAGTGAAGACCCTCAACCGCTGGATAAAGGGCTGTCCGCAGCTAGTCAGCGAACTGGAGTCATTGAACTACTATCCGAAGCGTCGCACCTTCCTTCCTCGCGAAGTGGAGGCCATTGTGAAGCATTTAGGAGAGCCTTGAGAGGCTTTTTCTTAAATGCGAAGCCGTTTAGATGTAAATGCGAAGAAGTTTGTTCATAAACGTAAAAACACCTTTTCACGAAGGTTGCAAAGTTGCGGATTGCAAAGTTGCAAGTTGCGTTTTCAGGGCATTTGAGAGGTACTCCAAAAACGCAACCCGCAACCCGCAACTTTTCTTGAAACTCCTTTGGCGTGCGTGTGTGCGTATGCGTACCTTATATATATACAATAAAAATAAAAAAATAATATACTATATAGAGTTGCGTTACACAAGGCCCCGTAGGGCAGGTGAAAACACTACCCCAAAATCGGAAACGCAACCGGGTTGCGGGTTGCGTTTTGGGGAGTAGGGGGAATGATGTCTTATGCCAACTTGTTGTCTGAACCACCGCTCAGGCCTCTCAACCAAATGGCTAACTTGTCACGAAATACGCCATTGTCTTCATTCAGTGGCATCAGCATGGAGATTTTATCTATTAGCAGTTCTTTCCTCATTTCGTCGATGGCTTTTCGGATTGCCTCTTCAGCTACCAGCGAACTGATTCCTACATGGTCGGCATCATATTCTTGTTTGGACTTGTCCATAAAGTTTGCCACTACCTTGTTGCCTGTCTTTCCTGAATATTCGATAATGGATTCCATGTGCGGACTTGGGGCTTGAGGGTCGATGTTCAACGGTTGTCCGTGGTGTCCTTTCAGTATATATTCCATTTCGGCATTCATGTCCTGCCCAAACTCTTTGAAGTATCCGGCAAGCAGTTTGACATCATCGGCCATATTGGGGTAGTCGAAATGGAACTTGACCGATTTCAGGCCTACACCCATTTTCATCTTGTCTGCCACATGCTCCATGAACTTCACCGGATTGTAATGTGCCTTGAAGTTGATGTTCAACTTTTGTGGTGCCAACAATGCTTGCAAGGTATCCTGGAAAATCTTGGCTACATTTTTGGTCTTGCTGAATGCTTTGTTGCTCTCAACCAACAATAGCTGACGTCCTTCTGTATTGGCCAATATCACGATGCAGGAAGGCATGTTGATGAGGGATGATTTTTTCCAGTCAATCTCTAAGGTCGTCATTGTTACGTTTTGAAGCGTCATGACATAGAATCCACTATGGGCATAAAGCATCTTGGCTATAAGGTAAGGGCGTGTAAGTTCTTTGTCATCTGTCGGTTTTACATCTTTTCGTTTGCGAGTGTTCAAACGCAAGAATCGGAAAGTGTCTCCCTCCTTGAATGGCAAAGGCATGTCGGCACCTTGTGGATAGGGTACTTTTTGTTCTGTAAACAACTTGTCTGTGATGGCAAGATGTTCCTCCATCGCTGAAAGGGCTTCGGAACGATATTTCTTAGCTTCTTCGGTAAACAAGCCGCCGTCCCATTCGGCGGGACTGCACTGATAGTTATATGCTTCAAATTTCATCTTATACGGATTTGGTGGTGTAATGTTTCTGAATGATCTGGTTGATGTGGTCAAGCAATTGTTGTGACTTGATGGCATGATCGAACCTCTCTATTTCTCGGGGTGTGAAGTAGCCACGGCTATAACATTTGTCTTTATTTCTAGCATATGGATTTGCACCTACGGTTTTAGCGATGGTAGCTATTCCTACCTTCGTGTTGTAAAAGTTAGGATAGAGCAAACCATACACATTGAAAAGCAATTGTAGGTTGAAATTCTGCCCCAATGTACTTGTCTTCATTTCAGCAGCAAACTGACTGTCTTCGGCAAGTTCATCCCATAGGGTACCAAAGGAAACAAGTAAATGTCCCTGGATAAGTGGGTCTGCCATATCTGCATACGTTTTAAAAACGGCCTTCAATTGGATGCTCCATTCCGGAGCATCAGCCAATATGTCCAGTCCCCACGGAATCATATACCCTTTTTCTTCGTTTTCGGTACCTGCCTTATCCATAAGGGCAAGCATCGTTGCCATGTCTTTCTTCAAGTCAGCATCATCTTTTATCTTGCTACAAAGCACCATGACAATGCGTCTGATTATCTCTTTATTGGGGTTTTGTGACTGGTCTTTTTTAGCAGTAATCAGTCGGTCGGCAAAAAGCATCATGATGCACATGATGGTCTTGTCAACATTCGTTGTCTTTTCGGTGTACTTCCTTTTAAGATGGAGATAAAGTGTTTCTACCATGTGCTGGCGGTTTGGGCGTTTGGTCTTGAGCATCTCTTCTCTCAACCATTCCGTTTCTCTCCACACTTCTTGAGGTGTCAGACCGCCACAATCAGCCTCTACATGCCAAATGGCATGAAGTGCATTCACATAGAGCGTCTCGTCCATCAAGTCACGAGCTTCATTGAGGTCTATTTCATTACCAATAGTAGTCATTCTTATGATTTCGTTTTAAATAACCAGTAAATAAGGGTGCAAATGAAAGTGCCAAAAAACTGCAAGTCTGCTTCCTGTCATTTACACCTATGTTCAAGATTCTTGGTTTTCAGCTCTTTACATGGTGCAAAGATAATGCAATAAATTCGATTTGCAGTATTGAATCTGGCTTTATTCTCTTCGTGGTCGATTTCAGGCAAGTCTGCAACGACGCAGTCCCCTGCTCAACCCTAAAACTAAAGTAAAATGATTGGGAAATCGACTACAGAATTCATTCCTGTTTCTACGTTTGACGTCCATGCTTTGAAGCAAGCATTTCTGGAAGGACGCCTTTACATCAAACAAACCACCGAAGAAAAAACGGAAAGAACCAACCGTGAAGAAGGCATCCAAGCCATTCTGCAATATGTGTCGCACATTGATGCGTGTGCGTCCGAAAAATATCAACCTACCATCCGTCAGCTTTGGGAGCGGATTCTGCGTTCGCCCGAGTTGGAGAACTCATTTTTCTTGAGCCGTTACAAAAGTAGCCGTGGGTTACCCAACTGGTATAGAGTGAATGTGGTTATGGTGTTTCTATTGGAGCAGAATGTCTATTGTAAGGACTGTTATACAGCCGTACAGTTGCACTTGAAGATGGAGCAGACTAATAAACGTACCAAATACTATACGGGTATGGACCGGTATTTGCTGGATGGAAAGGAACGCTCCTTTCTGAAAAAGATGCAGTATACCGAGCCTCTCAGTATACGCGATTAAGCCTCCCTATCTTTGCGTCAGAAACCTCAAACAATGGTGGCCGCCAGAGGAAAATGTGAGTAAGTAATAATTAAAATATTTGTTTTATGTATAAGAAAGTTTTTAGTAACGTATCGTTGCAAGTATTGATGCAACAGCAAACAGAAGTGACCGACCAACCGATATGCCTCGCCGGTGTACTCTCGAAGAATCAGAATGAATTCCGGTTCGAACAGTCCGTCAAAATCAAGCGTCCGCGCCGTAATCCCAAGCTTTACGAAGGACAGTACGTGAGCCTTGTCCATCGTAGCGATGACAAGTATGCGTGCACCTTGAAGCATATTACTACCAAGGACAAGGATTTTGATTACCACAACGTTGCATTTAGAATTTATCTTGAATTGATTGATGCACTTCAAATCATCCGATAAGTTTATGAGTAAGAAAATAAATAATCAACCCAAGGGTCTGACGCTACAGGCGTCGGACCTCCCTCCGGCAGTACGCGTGTTCTGGGAAACAGCCCCCGAAGCCTTCCGCATACCTGCCATCCTTTCCGCCATCACCTGCTATTGCGCCCTCGGCACCCGTCTGCGAGCCAAGTATGTGTACGACATCGAGCTCCATGCCCTCCTCGTGCAGCTCATCGTAATCGGCGAACCGGGAAGCGGAAAGTCGTTCACCCGTCCCATCGTGAAGCAGCTGATGCGCCAGCTCAAGCTGAAGGACTTCGAGCAGAAACGCATCGAACAGGCCTACATGGAGCTGAAGAAAACGGCTTCGAAGACCGCCAAACTGCCCGACGAACCGCTCACCGCCATCCGCAATTTGCAGACCATCACCCGTGCAAAGCTCGTGAAGCGTGCCGACATGTTCATCCGCAAATATGGTGAACCCTTGGCGTTCTTCTTCTTCAATGAAGAGCTGGCCACGATGACGGAGAGCAACAAACGTGCCTTTGCCGACCTCAACACGATGGACCGCTTGGCCTACGACCTCGGGGCGGAGTTCGGTAGCGACTCGTTGAGCGATGCCAGCTACAATGCCGATGTAGATATCATCTATTGTTCGCTCTTCTGCGGTACGCAAAACGCACTAAACGAATACATAAACAAGCGTGCCATCGAGGGTGGCAACTGCACCCGAAAAATCGTGACCCGCATCGACGAGGAAATCTTGGGCGAGGATGCCCCTCAGTTCCGTCCTCAAACCCCGGAAGAACAGAACATCGTCGAAGGGATGGTAAACCGCCTGATGGAAGAGACGTACAACGAGGATGACCTCCTTCAGCCCATCCACGAAGTGCCGATGGAGTGGATGAACTCCACCGTAAAGCGTTGGTGTCAGGAACAACGGATGATAGTCTTGAAGACGGGCTCGAGGGCACACAACTGCTTCTACAAGCGCTCGTCCGTTTCGGCTTGGCGCATGGCGGCCTTGCTCTACCACCTATGGGGCGAACAGGAATCGGCCCGCAGCAAGGTCGTCCGTTTCTATCGGTTCATGGCCCAGTACATCCTCGACGGACTCTTGTCGGAATGGGGAAGCCGTTACGACGACATGCACCGCATCGATGCCGAAACGGACACTCCCAAGAAGCGTGTTACCCTCTACGAGCAGACACCCGATGAGTTCACCTACGACCAGCTGAAGGAGCTTTGCATGAAGTTGGGATTGGCTCCGGGAAGGAGTTTCCTCTCCAAATGGAAAAGGGCCAAGCTCATCCGCCAGCCCGACCCGAATGTGAAACGCTATGTGAAGATGGTGAAGTGAATTTTGACTCACCACAGATTACACAGATTGACACAGATTTTTTAAGTCCCATTTTTCATCCGCCGATAACGCCGATGACACAGATAATATGTATACTTAAAATTAAAAATCAGCGTTATCCGCGCAATCTGCGGATGTAAAATAAAAAACTCTGTGAAACCCCCAT
>JAFUPU010000074.1 GCA_017472635.1 Bacteroidaceae bacterium | reverse complement strand
TTTCGTCAGCGATTCTCAATCCTCTTTCTTTCAATGTCCCGATGATGTCGGGTGTATCAAGTGGCAGTTTGGTGTATGGCATAGTGGTTATAAATAAAAAAGTTCCGCCCTGGTACGCTGGTCTGCGGGAAGCGTGGCGGATTCTAGTACTGCAAAGGTACAACAAATATTTGAATCTGCAAGTTTTTATCGGAGAAAAAATTATTTCCATCCGTCTGCATTTGAAATGCAGATGTTTGAGGCAGTTTTTTTTCGCTTCGCTCAACAACTCGTGCAATGCCTATTGTCAGCCATCTGGCGCATCACAGATGCTGGTACTCACGACTTTTGCGTTACAAACGCAAAAGGACGGATCTTATCCCATTCTTACCATCCCTGCCAATTGAACAAAATAGTCATTTGACCAAATATCCAATTCTTTAGGATTGCGCACAAAAGGAAGTACATCCTCTTTTACTTGCTTTATATCAGCCGTTGAAAGGCGTTCCTTTAGCTTCTCCTTGAATAGCTCTGGAGTTATCTCTTCGTTGTTGAACTGCTTGCATCTTTCTGCCAAATGTACAAAATCAAGCTTCATCGTCTTAGAAACTTTAATACAGTTGCAATAGAATCGGCCTTCTTGCCTACCTCTATATATTCCTCAAAAATAGTAGCGTCAAGCTTATAGAACTCATCCATATCCATTCGGATGTCATACTCAAGATAGTTTCCCACATCCTTCAAATAACGCAGATTAATCTTGGACGAATTTGCTATCAGGTCGCACAGAGCCTTTTCGGGTGATGCTATCAAGAAAGCATATTCCCCCTTATGGACACTCCTCACTCCTACTGAAAAGGCATCTCGGGTAATATGCTTGTAGTCATAATTCCCTATAGGAGTCTGAAAACTTCGTGAATGCTTTACCGTCATGGACTGATGCATATAGACAGCTTCTGGAATCATATCATAATATCTCAATGCTGTTGACATAGAGATGTAAGAGGGAGCGTAAAGATGATTTGCTATCAATTCATTTGAAAGCGTCTTTCCAGAGTGTTCGGGATTGACAACATAAAGTCCTCTCTTCAATCTTATAATATACCCATTCTTCTCAAGCCAAACAACTTTCTTGTCTGCCGACTTGAGTTCTGGATATAACGATTCAATGATTGAAGTCGTTATAGGGATAGCTCCTATCTCTGCTAATTGTCTGTTCATGTTGCAAATATAGTAATATTTTGAACAATAAAAGAAATATTTCTTCCTTTTTTGTTCAAATATTATCTATTTTTGCTTTTCTCAACTCCTCAACCACTTTAATGGCACGCGGAAGGAAGGACAGTTGCAAGCGTCAAGTATTATAGGATACTTGGCAATTTATCTTAAGATACTTGGCAATTTATCTTAAGATACTTTACTTGTCAGTCATTACAAAATGATGAGAAACTGGACTTGATAGCCAAACTATCGGACTCTATGCGTAAAAAGAAAACGGTAGCCAAGAAAGCAAGCATGGAGATTTTCGACTGTTTCCATGCAGACTGAGGAGGAGAAGACACTCCCGAGAATATAGCAGAGTTGTTTTATGGCGCTGCTAAAAGTAATGATGAAACGTTCGCCATTCAGTATATGGTGTGAAAATATAAAAGCCGTCATCCATAAAAACCTAAAAAAGAGAACTCAATACAATTATCTTGAACCATAATTTGAATATATCGTGAGAAAAAGGTAATTTTGCGGCCTCAAATGACAGTCCTATGAATACAATATGGATAGTTATGCCGATTCTCATTGTCCTGATGTTCCTGTTAGGTATCGATTTGAATAAGAAGGCATTCACAGATGTTGCACGAAATCCCAAAGCAGTGTTGTTAGGCATATCAGGGCAAATAATTTTACTGCCTTTGTTGGCTTTTACAATCGCTTGGGTACTTGAACTGCCCCCTATATATTTTATGGGGCTTGTGCTTGTCGCATGTTGTCCGGGAGGGAGTTCCTCCAATGTCTTTTCGATGCTTGCAAAGGGTGATGTGGCATTATCCGTTACGCTAACGGCATTGAGCAGTGTCATTACATTGTTCACTTTGCCTTTTATCATGGAATTTGTATCCTATGCCGTTTCCGGTATATCAGGGGTTGAAATAAATCTGCCGGTTGGAAAACTATTGGTTCAAAATCTTGCACTTATTTTCGCTCCAATGTTTATCGGAAGTCTGTTCCGATATTATTTCCCCTCCGGAGCATTAAAAGTAAGGAAGATACTTGGTAAGACAGCTTTTCCGGCTTTAATGATATTGGCATTAGTGTTCTTTCTGCAATACAAAAATGAAATAGCAGAGCATTTTACCGTTCTCGGTCTCTCGGCTGCATTGCTCATACTGATGGCTATGTTATGCAGTTCATGGATGTCGCGTATCGGGAACCTAAATAATTCCGTTAGACGGACAATTGTGATAGAGGTGGGTATGCAGAATGCCGCTCAAGCAATAGCGATTGCGTCATCTCCATTTATTTTTAATAGCGGAGAAATGGCTCTGCCTGCCATCATGTATGCGTTGCTGATGAATGCGATACTGCTTGTATATGTATATTATTGTATCAGGAGAAAATCTAACTAATTATGGCGAAGAAAGAGGGTGTTAGGAAACTTTTTGACAATATTGCTCCCGACTATGACAAACTTAATCATATTCTCTCACTTAACATTGACAAAAGTTGGAGAAAAAAAGCTGTGCGTGAACTTATTGACGAGGCAAAACCACTTAAAGTGCTCGATGTAGCTTGTGGAACTGGAGATTTCACTATTGAGATTGCCCAGCAAGTGTCAAATGGAAGCGAAGTAATAGGAGTGGATATTTCAGAAGGGATGATGACGGTAGGTCGGGAAAAAATACGTAAGGCCGGTGTGTCGGCAGAGCTGTATGTTGCCGATTGCGAGGCTCTACCGTATTCGGATAATACTTTCAATCGTATATCAGTGGGTTTTGGAGTACGTAATTTCGAGCACTTGGAAGTTGGACTTAAGGAGATGTGCAGAGTGTTGCTCCCTGGAGGGAAACTTGTTATTCTTGAACTTTCAGTACCAACCAATGCTTTTGTCCGTTGGTGTTACAAGCTCTATTTCCTGAAAATATTGCCGGCGATAGGTGGTCTTGTATCAGGAAATCGCGGAGCATACGAATATCTTCCCGCATCTGTACTTCGTTTTCCTGCACCGGATAAATTCATCTCTATAATGAAGTCGGCTGGTTTTGATGCAGTGGAGCATACATCGTTGACATTTGGCATATGCAGAATGTATGTAGGTAAAAAGGAAAAGCTATGATTAGAAGTTGGATAGAGGCGATGAGGCTCAGGACTTTACCCGTGAGTATGGCAGGGGTGATTGCCGGAACCGGATGTGCTATCATGTTTGGTTCTTTCAAGGGTGTTCCAGCTTTGTTATGTCTTGTATTTGCTATGCTTGCGCAGATAGCGTCCAATTTTGGTAATGAATACTACGATTTCAAAAATGGAATTGATAGAAAAGGACGTGACGGATTTCGTCGCGGTGTGACCGAGGGGGAAATTTCTCCGGAATCTATGAAGAGGGGTACATTTGCCACCTTGATATTAGCAGCTATTGTCGGTTGTGTAATGCTTATATATGGTCCTTGGTGGCTTGTAGTTATAGGCGCTCTGATTATGATGTTCGCATTGGCATACAGTGCAGGTCCTTATCCATTGTCGCATCACGGTTTGGGTGATTTGGCTGTAATCATCTTCTTCGGGATAGTTCCCGTAATTTTCACCTGTTATCTTCAAACCGGTACATGGGAGTGCATAAACATAGCATTGCCGACTTCTATTGCTGTAGGTTTGCTGGCAGCAAATGTGCTTATAGTGAACAATTACAGAGATATGGAAGATGATGCCTCCGTTGGTAAACGTACTACGGTTGTCATTTTCGGACGCAGATTTATGAGTATCGCCTACTTGCTGTCCGGTATAGTGGGTATGGCAGTAATGATTCCTGTATGGTTGATACTTCCTTTATGGTCATTTCTCATTCCTCTGACTTATCTTTTACTGCATCTTAGAACTTGGATAGCGCTCTGTCAAGCGCAAGGTGCCGAATTGAATCCGCTTTTAGGGAAAACGGCTATAAATCTTCTTTTATTTGCTTTAATGTTTCTGACCGTATGCATATTGACAGGCTTGTCAATGGATAATAATTGTCTTTAATTGAAAACCCCGGGAACACCCTTGCTTAGGGCAAGCGTGGCAAATCCGTGGCGAGTGCAATGGAATGAAATGTCCTTTGAAATTCCACAATCTTTTATCTTCTTTTTTTCAGGGTTGAGCGGTTGGAGACGCTTACACGCGGTTTATTGGTTGAAGAGTTTAGATTTTGAAATAAAAAAAATCCGTGGATTATCTTTGAGCAAAGCGAAAAAGCGGTGTTATCTTGTTCTATCTCTGCTCTCTTATTATTTTTTCTTAAAAAAGATACTGCATTCTTCAGACTACGTAGAATAATGTGTATATTCGCAAGTTGATTTAGAAAAGTAATCTGTAAAAATGAGTAAAATAGTGAAAGAGAGCATGAGAAAGATAACCGTTTTGATGGCAGGGGCAGCCCTGTGTCTGAACCTGTTTGCCCAACAGGAAGACCCCGTGATAATGCGGGTGAATGGCAAGGATGTTACCCGCTCGGAGTTTGAATATTCATTCAACAAGAACAATGCCGAGAAGGTTACCGACCCCAAGGCATTGGATGAGTATGTCGACCTGTTTGTCGACTTCAAACTGAAGGTGGCAGCCGCTGAAGAGATGGGACTGGACACCCTCTCTACATTCAAACGCGAATATAAGAGTTTCCGCGACCAACAGGCTGAAGAGTACCTGATAGACACCACCTTCATAGAAAACCAGGCACGCCTCACTTATGACGAGACTGCACGTAACATTGGTGAAGGAGGCATGGTGCTTTCGCAACACATCCTGCTGATGATTCCGCAGGGAGCCGACGAGGCTGTGCAGGCGAAGATAAAGGCACGCATGGACTCTATCTACAACGTGTTGCAGGCAGGAGGTGACTTTACCGACCTTGCCACCCGCTTCTCGGAAGACCCCGGAAGTGCCCGACAGGGAGGTATGCTCCACTGGCTCTTTGCCAAGCAGGTATACCCGGAGTTTGCCAACGAGGTGTATGCCTTAGAGAAAGGAAGCTACTCAAAACCTTTCCTTTCGCCTGCCGGTGTGCATGTGGTGAAATTGGTTGACCGGAAACCTTTTGAACCCTATGAGTATCACCGCGACGCCATCCTGAAGTTTTTGCAGCAGCGCGGCATCCGTCAGGCTGCCCGCCAAGCCAAGGCCGATGCCCTGTTCAAAGAGTACGGCGGCAAGGTGGCACGCGACAAGGTGTTGGCTTACGAAGACTCGCTCTTGGAGACGAAGTACCCCGAGTTCGGACTGCTGATGCAGGAGTATCACGACGGACTGCTGCTGTTTGAGGCAAGCAACCGCTGTGTGTGGGAGAAGGCTGCCAAAGACGAGGAGGGGCTGGAACGCTACTTCAAGAAGAACAAGAAGAAGTATGCATGGGACACTCCCCGCTTCAAGGGTGCGGTGCTGCATTGTATCACCCCCGAACTGCTCAAGCAGGTGAAGAAGAAACTGAAGAAGATGCCCCAGGAACAGTGGCGCAACTATGTGGCTTCGAAGGTGAACCAGGACACCCTGAAGCTGGCTTATATCGAGCGCGGACTCTATAAGGCAGGTGACAACAAGTACGTGGACATGCTGGTGTTCGGACAAGGCGAGGTGGATCCAATGAAAGAGTATCCCTATGCCGCTGCCTGTGGAAAGAAACAGAAGAAGTATCCTGCCTCGTACAAGGACGTGCGTGGTCCGTTGACCGCCGACTACCAGTCGGAACTGGAGAAGGCATGGGTGGCATCGCTGCGTACCAAGTTCGCATGGGAAGTCTACCCCGAAGTGGTGAAGACCGTAAACAACCATTGACCGACGGACGATGAAGAGTAAGGCAGTGAAGACAGGTATGCTGGCAGTGTTGCTGCTTGCCGGCGGTTGCCAGGAGCAGGTGAACCATCGCGGACGCACCCCCCTGGCGGAGGTGGAGGGCAAGTTCCTCTACCGTGAAGACCTGTTGCGGGTGATGCCGCTGGGACTGTCGGAGGCTGACAGTGCGGCTTTTGCCCGAGCCTACATCCGCAACTGGATGGAAGACGAACTGCTCTATGTGAATGCCGAACGCAATGTGCCCGACATGGCAGAGATAGACCGTCTGGTCGACAATTACCGCCGCTCGTTGGTGACCCATGCCTACCAACAGGCTATGGTGGAGCAGATGAGCCTGGGAAAGATTACCGACGGAGAGGTGGAAGCCTTTTACAACGAGAACCCCCAACTGTTTGTCTGTGAAGAGGCACTGGTGAGAGGGGTGTACGTGAAGGTGCCGTTAGGGGTGAAGATACCCAACCTCTTCAAGGTGTGGTACCGGAAGACCGACACCGAGGCTGTGGAGAAGTTAGAGAAATTTGTCTTCCGCAATGCGGTGGACTATGACTACTTCTACGACCGCTGGCTGCCGGTAGGCGAACTGGTGGGACGGTTGCCCGAAGGGAGTACGAAGAGAGAACTTGCTACCCTGCTGGTGAAAGAGAAACACCTGGAGATGGCAGACACGGCGTACCGCTACTTCTTGAACCTGAACGAGGTGGTGAAGGTGGGCGAGGTGAAGCCGTTGGAGTGCGTCGACACCGAGATACGTGAGATATTGACCAACCAGCAGAAGACCCGGTTTGTGAACCAGCTGAAGAAAGAGCTATATGAACTGGCGGTGGAGACAGGCAAGGTGGACAGTGTGAAAAATAAAGATTAAGACAATGATAAAGAATGCGAGAAAGCGGATGGGCATGTGGATGCTCCTCGGGTTATGGGGATGCATCGGACTGAATGCCCAAGACAATGTGATAGACGAAGTGGTGTGGGTGGTAGGCGACGAAGCCATCTTGAAATCGGAGGTGGAAGAGGAGCGCAAGCGTGCCCAGTATGACGGCCGGCGGTTTGACGGAGACCCCTATTGCGTGATTCCAGAAGAGTTGGCTTTGCAGAAACTCTTCCTGCACCAAGCCTCGATAGACAGTATAGAGGTGGCTGATGCCGACGTGATCAGGCAGGTAGATGCCCAAATAAACTATTACATCAGCCAGATTGGTTCGAAAGAGAAGATGGAGGAGTACTTCCAGAAACCCTCCGTGCAGATTCGTGAAGACCTGCGTGCGTCTATGCGTGACATGATGGTGATGCGGAAGACCCAGCAGAGCCTGATGGAGAAAGTGAAGGTGACCCCTGCCGAGGTGCGCCGCTACTTCAAGAACCTGCCCGAAGACAGCATCCCCTATGTGCCGACACAGGTGGAGGTGCAGATACTGACCCTGACCCCCAAGATTGCCGACGAAGAGGTGGAGCGTGTGAAAAGCCGGTTGCGTGAGTTCACCGAACGCATCAATACCGGTGAGACCCAATTCTCGACCCTTGCCCTGCTCTATTCGGAAGACAAGGGAAGTGCGGCACAGGGCGGTGAGACCGGATTTATGGGACGTGGCATGCTGGTGCCCGAATATGCCAACGTGGCATTCAACCTGACCGACCCCAAGAAGGTGTCGAAGATAGTAGAGTCGGAATTCGGATTCCACATCATCCAGCTGATAGAGAAACGCGGAGACCGGGTGAACACCCGCCACATCCTGTTGAAACCCAAAGTGTCGGAAGAGGAGCTGATGGCATCGATGAGCCGGCTCGACTCGATAGCCGATGACATCCGCCACGAGAAGTTCTCTTTTGATGCGGCAGCCATGCAGCTGTCGAGTGACAAGGATACCCGTCAGAACAAGGGACTGATGCCCAATCCGAACACCGGAACATCGAAGTTTGAGATGCAGGAACTGCCCCAAGAGATAGCCCGTGCGGTGAATACCCTGAAGGTGGGCGAGATATCGTCGCCCTTCATCATGGTGGACAAGAAAGGCAAGGAGGTGTGTGCCATCGTGAAGCTGAAGTCGCGTGTGAACGGACACAAAGCCACCCTTACGGAAGACTTCCAGACGATAAACGAACTGGTGTTGGAAAAGAAACGCAGCGAGAAGCTGGAGAAGTGGATAAGAGATACGCAGGCAGACACCTACATCCGCATCAATGAGAAGTGGAGAAACTGTGACTTCAAGTATCCCGGATGGATAAAGAGATGAGGCAGATGAGAGGCATTGTGTGGAAGATTGCCGTCGTGGTGATGGTGACGCTGGTGTGGGAGTGCCCGATGCGGTTGCTTGCCCAACAGTCCCGGCAGGAGGGGAAGAAGCCCATGAAAGTGACCCTGCTGCATGCCGACCGTACGGTGCAGAAAGAGAGCATGAAGGACGTACAGATACTGGAAGGGAATGTGGAATTTCTCTACGACAGTATCTACATGAGTTGCGACACAGCCTACAACTACAACAAGCGGAACTATTTCGAGGCGTTCGGAAACGTGAAGATGAACCAGGGTGACACCCTCTTCCTCTATGGCGACTACCTCTACTACGACGGTGACCAACGGCTGGTGCAGGTGCGCGAGAACGTGCGGATGGAAAACCGGAATGTGGTGCTGCTGACCGACAGCCTCGACTATGACCGCGTGTATAATCTCGGATATTACTTCAACGGGGGAACCCTGATGGATTCGACCAACGTGCTGACTTCGGAGTGGGGAGAGTATGCACCGGCAACCAAGGTGGCAATCTTCAACTACGACGTGAGGTTAGAGAATCCCCAGTTTACCCTCACCTCAGATACCTTATTATATAATACGGTGACGAAGGTGGCAAATATTGTAGGACCGTCGGACATCGACAGCGGAGAGAGCCACATCTACTCGGAACTGGGATACTACCATACCCATGAAGGATTTGCCTACCTGCTTGACCGCTCGGTGCTGACCAACCAAGGCAAGCGGTTGGTGGGAGACAGCGTCTACTACAACGAGCAGGCAAAATACGGAGAGGCATTCGGGAACGTGAAGATGGACGACCGGGAGAACAAGGTGATGCTCACCGGAGAGTATTGCTATTCGAACGAACTGACCGGCTATGCCTATGCCACGGACCGGGCAGTGGCCATTGAATATTCACAAGGAGACAGCCTCTATATGCACGGTGACACGCTGAAATTAGTGACTTTCCATATAGACACCGACTCGATGTACCGCCAGATGCAGGCATACCGGAAGGTACGCTTCTACCGGACCGATGTGCAGGGGGTGTGTGACTCGCTGGTGTTCAATTCGACAGACTCGTGTCTGACCATGTATTACGACCCCGTGTTGTGGAACGGCGGACAGCAACTGTTGGGCGAGGAGATAAAAGTGTACATGAATG
This sequence comes from Bacteroidaceae bacterium, assembly GCA_017472635.1. Classification (GTDB taxonomy): domain Bacteria; phylum Bacteroidota; class Bacteroidia; order Bacteroidales; family Bacteroidaceae; genus Phocaeicola_A. Next base: position 9,253 of record JAFUPU010000074.1, on the reverse strand, counting down.
ACAGCACCATCGACTGGGCACACATTATCAATCAGGCGCTGACCGTGGAGGAGAAAGACAGCATACACTATAACCAGGTGGCAGGCAAAGAGATGAAGTTCTATTTCAAGGGAAAAGACATCTATATGGCAGAGGTCATCGGCAACGTGCAGTCAATCTTCTACCCCGAGGATGAAGACAGTGTGATGATGGGGATGAACTTCATAGAGGCAAGCCGGCTGAACCTCTACCGCAAGGAGGGGAAGATGGAACGCATCGTCTTCCACACACAACCCAAGGGCGTGTTTACCCCCATGCTGCTGATTGAACCCGACAAGATGAAGCTGGCAAACTTTGCCTGGTTTGGCTATATGCGCCCCTTGAACAAGCAGGATATCTTTCATTGGCGCGGAAAGAAGAGCGGTGAAGAGCTGAAGCGTATGCCCAGACGGGAAGTGCCCCTGCCGACTTTGAAACGAACGAAGTGAATGAACAAAACGTAAGAGTATATGAGTTTCTTTAAACAACGGAAACCCCGTGGTTTCCAACACGATTGGATTTATGTAGATGAGCGCAAAGAGAAGCTCCAGAAGATAGAAGAGAAAGCAAAGCGCGACTTGGGCATGTTGCCTGAAAAAGAGTATGACCCGGAGCGGATACGCGGGTCGTTTGTGGAGGCGACAACCCACTTGAAGCGCTACAAGTCGGGACGCTCGTTGGGGTTTGGCGTACTGCTCATCGCCCTGTGTGTGATGCTGTTTATCTTGCACTACCTGGTGACAGGCGAACTTACTTTCTGAGCCGGCCATGAGTGATGTCATTCGTTTGTTGCCCGATGCCGTGGCAAACCAGATAGCAGCCGGTGAGGTTATCCAACGTCCGGCTTCGGTTATCAAAGAGTTGGTGGAGAATGCCATAGATGCCGGAGCCACCACCATTGACATAGTGGTGATGGATGCCGGGAAGACCCAGATACAGGTGATAGACAACGGGAAAGGCATGTCGGAGATGGATGCCCGCCTGTCGTTTGAGCGGCATGCAACCTCTAAAATCCGTCAGTTTGACGACCTTGCCTCGTTGACCACCAAGGGGTTCAGGGGGGAGGCGCTTGCCTCTATCGCAGCGGTGGCACAGGTAGAGTTGCGCACACGACGTCCCGAGGATGAGTTGGGTACGCTGATATGCCTGAACGGCTCGAAGCTGGAGAAGCAGGAACCCGTATCTTGCCCGATCGGTTCGAACTTCTTGGTGAAGAACCTCTTCTACAATGTGCCGGCACGTCGCAAATTCTTGAAATCGAACCAGACAGAACTGAACAATATACTTGCCGAGGTGGACCGCATGGTGCTGGTACATCCTGAGATATCCTTCTCGCTGCAGCACAACGGAGTGGACATGTACAAGCTGCCGGCAACCACTCTGCGCCTGCGCCTGATGAATGTGTTTGGAAAAAAGCTGAACGAGCAGCTGCTGCCCGTAGAGGTAAAGACAACCTTGGTGGAGGTGAAGGGCTATGTGGGAAAACCCGAATCCTCGCGTAAGAAAGGGTCGCACCAATACTTTTTTGCCAACAACCGGTATATGCGCCATCCCTACTTCCATAAGGCGGTGACGGAGGCGTATGAACAGTTGGTGCCGCCCGGTGAGCAGGTCTCTTACTTCCTCTATCTGGATGTAGCCCCCTCGGACCTGGATGTGAACATACATCCGACAAAGACAGAGGTGAAGTTTGAAAACGAACAAGCCATCTGGCAGATACTCTATGCCGGTGTGAAGGAGTCGTTGGGCAAGTTCGGAGGAATCCCCTCGATAGACTTTGATACCGAAGGTATGCCCGATATCCCGACCTATCAGGAGCAACCCCCGGTAGAGGCACCCCAGGTGAACTATAACCCTAACTTCAATCCCTTTGACGAACCCTCGAAACCGGTGTATTCGCGCAAGAAGATAGATTGGGAGAATGCTTATCGCGGATTGGAGCGTGGTGGAGGCGCTTATATGCAAGAGAGCCGGATGGGACAGAAGGTAGAGCCGCTGCCGGTATTTGACGAAATAGCCTCTTCGCTTGGCGGCGATGCGTCAGAAGAGGTGGAGTTGCCCTCTGCCGCCAACCAGGCAAATCAACTGCCCACCTCGTCAAGCTATTACCAATTTAAGGGTCAATACATTGTAACGTCGGTAAAGTCGGGGCTGATGCTGATAGACCAACAGCGTGCCCATGTGAGGGTGTTGTATGACCGTTTCATGACGCTCTTCTCTCATGCTGCCGCCACTTCGCAGGGTGTGCTCTTTCCGGAGATGATACAGCTCACCCCCGCCGAGGAGGTGGTGCTTGACACGATAGGCGAGGAGCTGACGCGAGTAGGGTTTGAACTCACCAACCTGGGTGGAGGAAGCTATGCCATCAATGGAGTCCCCTCGGGTACAGAAGGGGTAAGTCCGACCATGCTGGTGCGCCAGATGCTGGCTTCAGCCCTTGAGAAAGGGAGTGAAGTGAAGCAGGAGGTGCATTCGTTGATAGCCCTCTCGCTTGCCAAATCAGCCTCTATCGTGGCAGGGCAAGTGTTGAGCAACGAAGAGATGGTGGAACTGGTTAACCACCTCTTCTCCAGTGTTACTCCCAACTATACCCCCGATGGTAAGAAAACCTTAGTCATATTGCCCATGGATGAGATTGAGAAAAAATTCTAAACTCATTGATGTGTAAGCGTAAGGTGCTGTAAGGGACGAAAAGTCTACTTAAGTGTGTGATGGCTTGACAAAAACTGAGAATTTTAGCTTTTTTTGCATCAATATCGTTAACAATACTACATTTTTTTAGAAAAAGTTGGTCGGATTTAAAAAAAAGAGTTATTTTTGCAGCCACAAATGAAACTGTTGCGTGGAAGAAACATCCTATACCTTATTAATATATAGGAAGTGTGGTTATAGAAAAAGCAGTTTCTGAAGAACATTTTAGCAGAAAAGCTGTTTATTACAGTGATTGAATGTGAGCAATTTAGTAATTTATTAATAGACAAAGTATGAAAAAGTTAATGGTTGCGCTGGCTGCTGCCAGCTTGTCTGTAGCTGCTTTCGCTCAGACAGAAACAGTGGAAGTTGTTGAAGTTCCCACTGAGAAGTACAGCGTTCAGACTAACAAGTTCTGGAACAATTGGTTTATTAGTGTTGGTGGTGACTACACTTCTACTATTCAGAGAGGTGACAAGAAGTGGGCCAACCTCTTCTTCAACGATGACTACGGAAAGTTCGGTTTTGATGTGGCTGTAGGTAAATGGTTTACTCCCGGACTCGGATTGAGATTGAAATTCAACGGTTTGGATGGTGTCTATGCTGGTGAAGAATTTGATTTGCGTGCATACCGCGCTGAAGCAATGTTCAACATGAGCAACTTGCTTTGCGGTTACAATGAAAAGCGCGTTTGGAACTTGAGCATCCTTGCCGGTGGTGGTTTTATCGGTGGTGAGTCTGCTATTGACCTTGGTTTGCACTCAAGCTGGAGACTTGGCAAGCGTGTAAGCATCTTCTTGGAAGGCGCTTTGTTCTTGGCTAGCCGTAGCGGAAAGATGCTTGAATTCACTGATAGCTACAACAAGTATTTGAACCTCGCTGCCGGTTTGACATTCAACATTGGCAAGACTGGTTTCGTTAAGACTCCGGATGTAGACGCTATCATGGCTTTGAATGCTTCTCAGTTGGATGCTTTGAATGCTGCTTTGGCTGACCAACAAGCTGAAAACGCTAAGTTGAAGAGCGAATTGGCTAAGAAGCCGAAAGAAGTTGTTAAGACTCAGACTGTAAACAAGGTAATTGGTGCTCCTCAATCAGTATTCTTCAACATCGGTTCTGCTAAGATTGCTTCTAAGAAGGAGATCGTGAACCTCGAAGCTGCTGCAGAAGCTGTTAAGGCTAACGGTGGTAAGATTGTGTTGACTGGTTATGCTGATAGCGCAACTGGTAGCGCTGCATACAACCAACAGTTGAGCGTTAAGCGTGCTGAGGCTGTTGCTGCTGAGTTGGAGAAACTTGGTGTAAGCCGCGACAACATGGTTATCGAAGGCAAGGGTGGTGTTGATTCACTGAAGCCTGCTTCTTACAACCGTCGTGTGATTGTTGAAATCAAGTAATTTCACGCAGATAATAAGAACAACATATGAGAAAGGGCTGTGTCTTCCGAGACACAGCTCTTTTTTTATGTGCTGGGAATGGACTTGTGATGGAGATTTTCCTTCTTCGGGTTGTTCAAAAAAGGTGAGTGGGGTAGTTGATTTTCCAGTAATGGTTCGTTTTTTACCATTTTTTGCCGAGGTTATTGTATATGTTATGAAAACATCCTATCTTTGCACCAAAGAGAATGCATGTTATATAAAAATAGGAATTATATGAAAAAGTTTTTTGTGAAGATGGCATCAGCATTTGTTGCCATGTTTGTGTGTGGTGCAACGCATGCTGCAACACCGGCTGTGATTCCCGGAGACATCCTGATGGAACATATAACGGGTAGCAGTGGAGTGAGTGTGCATGAGAATCCGCTGTTTGACTACGCCAGAGAAGAGAATGGATACATCCTTTTTCAGGTGAAACCAACCTATACGGACACCTATGTGTTTACAGCCAATGTGGCTACAGGAAACCAGGCAGACCGGTATTGTTCGTTGGGACCGGTGGATGGCAGCGGACAATTTGTTGGTGAAGTGGTGGAGCAGACAGTTCCTGCCGGTGCCAGTGGGAGCAACTGGCAGCCCAGTGCGTTGGACCTGCAATGGAACTATGACCTGGTAGAGGGGGAGACCTATACCTTTAAGTTTACCTATCGGAAGAATGGGCAGAGCTATGGGGTGAATCTCTATACGTTGAATGCTGTGGCAAAGAACCACGTGCCGGTGGTGAAGCAGGTGTTGGCTTTCCCGGGTGCGGAAGGATTTGGACGATATACGACCGGTGGACGAGGCGGAAAGGTATACCATGTGACTACGTTGGATGACTCGGGACCCGGTTCGCTTCGTGAAGCTGTAGAGGCTTCGGGTAAGCGTACGGTGGTTTTTGATGTTGCCGGAATCATTGAGTTGAAGTCGGCGCTGAAGATTTCAAACGGGAATATAACGATTGCCGGTCAGACAGCACCGGGAAGCGGTATCTGTCTGAAGAACTATTCTTTGCACGTCGATGCAGACAATGTGATTATCCGCTTTATCCGTAGCCGTATGGGAGATGAGGCAAAGGTGGAAGGAGATGCCGCATGGGGAAGATACCACAAGGACATCATAATAGACCATTGCTCGTTCAGCTGGTGTGTGGATGAGTGTGCCTCGTTTTACAGTAACGAGAACTTTACGATGCAGTGGTGCATGATTAATGAGAGTCTGAACCAATCGGTGCATGGAAAAGGTAACCATGGTTATGGCGGACTGTGGGGAGGAAAACCGGCTACTTTCCATCATAACTTTATATCCAGCCATATGAGCCGTACTCCCCGTTTTACCGGAGGAGACCCGGCAACAGAGATGGTGGATTTCAGAAATAATGTGATGTATAACTGGGGACCTTCACTGGGATGCTACGGTGCTACCGGAGGAAATTATAATATGGTGAACAACTATTATAAACCGGGACCGGCTACGGCTACGAAGCAGGGAGTGTGCAACCGAATCTGCTATACGGGAGCTTCTGACACAGATGACCATTATTGGGGAATCTTCCATCTTAAGGGAAATTATTTTGATACCAGTGCACCCTCGATGACCAGTAAAATCAAAACGTTGTGCAACCAGGTGAATGCCAATAACATGGTAGGGCTCCATCTGAATGAGGCAACGACCCAATATTTGCCCAGTACGGGAAAGGCTGGTATCGTGTCTGACACAGCTTTTGCCTGCCCGGAAGTGACAACCCATACGGCAGCAGTGGCTTTTGAGAAGGTGATGGAACTGGCAGGAGCCTCTTACCGGCGTGATGTGGTGGATGCCCGCTATGTGGAAGAGGCGCGTACCGGAAGCTATACGTTCAGTGGAACCTATTCGAAGAACGGAATTATCGACACGCAAGGAGATGTGGGAGGATGGCCGACCTATGGATGTACAACGGCAGAACGACTTTACCTGACTGACACGGATGGGGATGGAATGCCTGATAGTTATGAGGACCTGAACGGGCTGGATATGTCGAAAGCAGACGGTGACCAATATACCCTTCATGCCGATTATACGAACCTGGAGGTGTATATGAACTCGTTGGTAAGTTCGATTATGGAAGCAGGAATGAAAGATTCAGCGAGTGGCATGGAAGAACAGCTGGAAAGGAGTTATGACATTGACTGTAATGGCAATCAGCTGACAGCTGAAGGTGCGGTGGGTATCATGGTCTATTCGACTGATGGTGTGTTGCTGCAGGAAGTGTCAGGAGACCGTGCAGATTTCACCAGCTTGGAAAGAGGCATATACCTGGTGCGTATCGTATATGATGGTGATATCGTGATGAGAAAAATTTTGAGGTAGTAATATGGTATTGGTTTGACCCGGTAGATTGAAAGATTGGTCAGGGTTTGAAGGAGGATAGCCTCAAGAAGTTTAAAATCCTCCTCGAAAAAAAGGCTCGGTTAACCCGAGCCTTTTTTATTATCTGACAAGAAGAGAGGTTAAGCGTCTATGTTTGCATAACCGGCATTCTTCTCGATGAATTCGCGTCGGGGACCTACGTCGTCACCCATGAGCATGGAGAAGATGTAGTCGGCTTCAGCGGCATTTTCGATGCTTACCTGTTTGAGGATACGGTTTTCGGGGTTCATGGTTGTCTCCCACAGCTGTTCGGGATTCATCTCTCCCAAACCTTTGTATCGTTGGGTGTTGATGCCACTGTCGCTGCCGGCTCCATAACGTTCGATGAACCGCATGCGATCTTCTTCGGTGTAGCAATACTCTTTTACCTTTCCTTTTGAGCAAAGGTAGAGAGGAGGATTGGCGATGTACAGGTGTCCGTTTTGAATCAGTTGCGGCATGTAGCGGTAGAAGAGGGTCATAATCAATGTGTCGATATGTCGTCCGTCGACATCGGCATCGGTCATTATGATTACCTTATTGTAGCGAAGCTTCTCTATGTTAGCCACTTTGCTGTCGTCATCTACTCCGAAACGGATGCCCAATGCTTGTATGATATTGTTTACTTCATCGCTTTCGAAGGCTTTGTGCCACATTGCTTTCTCTACGTTCAATATCTTACCGCGCAGGGGAAGTATGGCTTGGAACTCGCGGCTTCGTCCCTGTTTGGCAGAACCGCCTGCAGAGTCTCCCTCGACCAGGAACAGTTCGCAACGCTCGGGGTCGCGTGATGAGCAGTCTGCCAATTTACCGGGAAGTCCTCCTCCACTCATGGGGCTTTTTCGTTGTACACTTTCGCGAGCCTTGCGTGCGGCGATACGTGCAGTAGCGGCTAAAACGACTTTGTCGACAATGACTTTTGCTTCTTTAGGATGCTCTTCCAAATAGTAAGTCAGTGCTTCTCCTACAGCTTGTTGTACGGCTCCTGTAACCTCGTTGTTTCCCAATTTTGTTTTGGTCTGACCTTCAAACTGAGGTTCTGCCACTTTGACTGAGATGACAGCAATAAGTCCTTCGCGGAAGTCTTCTCCTGCGATTTCAACTTTTGCTTTTTCTAAAGCTTTGCTGTCTTCGGCATATTTCTTCAGTGTACGGGTAAGTGCCATGCGGAAACCTGCTTCATGGGTTCCTCCTTCGATGGTGTTGATGTTGTTGACGTAAGAGTGGAGGTTTTCGCGATATGAGGTGTTGTACATGATGGCGCATTCTATAGGCACTCCCTGTTTTTCTGTGTTGATATAGATGACGTCTTCAATCAGCTTGTCGTAAGAAGAGTTGAGGAAGCGTACAAACTCTTTCAATCCCTCTTCAGAAAAGAAGACTTCTTGCTTGAAGTTTCCTTCTTCGTCTTTTTCGCGACGGTCTGTAAGGGTGATGGTGATACCTGCATTTAAGTAAGCCAGTTCGCGCATACGTGCTTGCAGGATGTTGTATTTGTACTCGGTCGTTATGTTGAAGATGTCTGCATCAGGCCAGAACTGTTGTCGGGTTCCGGTGATGGTTGTATCTCCAATGATGGCGACTTCGGAAACGGGTTTTCCACAAGCGTATTCTTGTTGGTGGATTTTCCCATCGCGATGTACTTGGGTAATCATGCGGGTAGATAGTGCATTTACGCAAGAGACACCCACTCCGTGAAGACCGCCAGATACTTTGTAAGAACCTTTGTCGAACTTTCCTCCGGCGTGAAGAACGGTCATGACGACTTCAAGTGCTGATTTATGTTCTTTGGGGTGCATGTCTACGGGGATTCCTCGACCATTATCTTGTACGGTGATGGAGTTGTCTTCGTTGATGGTGACTTCTATGTGAGTACAATATCCCGCTAATGCTTCATCGATAGAGTTGTCTACAACTTCGTATACCAAGTGGTGCAGTCCTTTCTCTCCCGTATCTCCGATATACATAGCCGGGCGTTTGCGTACAGCCTCTAATCCTTCCAATACTTGGATATTACTGGCGGAATAGTCGGCTCCGCTGTTTGTTGTTTGTTGTTCTTCTACCATATTTTTTATCGTTTTCTATGTCTTAAACAATGGATAATAGGTTTGCCTATAGAAAGCGAACAAAGGTACAAAAAAAGTGTCAGTTGAACAAAAAAAACGGAATAAAAATAAGGGGATGGAGTAAGATTCAAGTTGAAAAAGGGAAGGGATGCTTGAGTGCCGCCTGAAAAGGTATAATAAAATATAAGTCACACTCTTCATGTGAAAAGTGTGACTCTAAATCGCAGATGCGTTATTTGCTTTTACTTATGCCAGCTTGCTGATGTGTGCTGCCAATTTTGACTTCAAGTTTGCGGCTTTGTTTTTGTGGATAACGTTTGTCTTTGCCAACTTATCCAACATCTTCTGTACTTTGGGGTACAAAGATGTAGCTTCTGACTTGTCTGTTGTAGCGCGCAACTTACGAACAGCATTACGCATTGTTTTTGCATAATATCTGTTGTGAAGTCTTCTCTTTTCTTCTTGTCTGATTCTTTTGATTGATGATTTATGATTTGCCATCTCGACTAATCTCTTTTATTGTTCAATTATGTTTTATTTAGTAGCCCGTAGGAGAGTCGAACTCCTCTTTAGAGAATGAAAATCTCTCGTCCTAACCGATAGACGAACGGGCCATCCTGTATCGCTTCCGTGACTTTTACAAGGGGTGTTTCCTTATTTGCGGTGCAAAGGTAC
>JAFUPU010000010.1 GCA_017472635.1 Bacteroidaceae bacterium | reverse complement strand
TATACCCCGAATGCTGGTATTGCGGAGATAATACATAACGCAACTGTCCAAGCAGGTTGTATACATAATAGGTGTCATTGTTCTCACCCCTCCTTTCGAGCACAATCCGTCCGCATTTGTCCCGGTATACGGTGATGGAAAGTCCGTCCTCGTCCGTCCGCTCTTCCCCATAAAGGGAACCCGGTTCATAGCACCCCGACTGTACGAGGCTCACTTCCCCCAATGGCGCTTCATACCGCTTGACACTGTTCAGCCTGTTTGATACATAACGGGTACTTTTCCGCTTGCCGTTCCTGCTCCATTCGGAACCGGGGGGGGTGCAGCCTGTCTCCCGGTCAAAGATGTCATAAGAAATACGGTTGACGGCAACGGAATCGGAATGGCATGAGAATGAAGCCGACTTGAAATCCCGGTAAGAGAGGCACACCAGAGAATCACTGCCCACTGTCGGTACCCATCGGGCACAGACCCTTCCCTTCGGGTCGTATTCCTGGAAAGTATGGATAAAACGTCCCGATGTGTTCATGCCTGAAACAGCACGTTGGAATGGTCTTCCCAATCCATCATGGAAGTCTGCCTCTTGGCGGGATTCAGTACCTGAAGCGTTGAGCCATGTACGGATGATACGATAGTTTCCTCCTATATCCTGCGGACAGAGGTACAAGAAAAAGCATAGCAGGAACACTGATACGGCATAGATACGCTTGTAAGATTCCATAAACGGACAGGTTTGAGAAGACAAAGTTAAAGAATATTCTCTATAATGCCAAACGACTATTTGTTTTTTTAAGGGAATGTCAGTCAAAAGTGATTTTTTCAATCCATTCTTCTCCTTCTGTATGTATATGCAAAAGAATTACACTTCCGACAGGTCGGGCATACAGACTGATCCTTTCACTGTAGCGGCCTGCGCAACGCGTGGTATGGAGTACCTCTCCCAACAGTCTGCCTGTCACGTCATAAACGGTAAAAGCGACAGCCCCATCATCTGTCAGGGTATAGTCCAGCCTGATACTGTGCCGGTCATCTGAAATCCGGCATTCCCATTGCAGGGGACATCCCTCTCTTTTCTTCTTTTCCTTCATTTCATTATGTTGTTCCGACATCTTCCGTGTTCGTATCCGTCTTGCTTCATTCTCCGCGTCTGCACCCAAATCGGTCTGTTGTACCGGAGGCAAATAGAGGAATGATGTCAAGAAACGGGTTTTCTCTTGGGACGCTCCAAACAAACGGTTCTCGATTGTTTCCATGACAGGGTATCGGCTTCCATAGTGATACCAGATATAGGAATCTTCATGGTATTTTGCTACCAGACTGTCCTCTAACATTTTTTTGATGCAATCTTCTGTTAAATCTGTAGCGGATAACGAATCGGGGACCAGCCCGACATTTTGTATAAATTCGGAGTGCCGGTGTATTCGCAACACTTGCCACAGAGTGTCAGTGCCATCAGTCAACCCTCCAAAACCATCAGCGACAATATAGTTCCTTCCGATAACGTCAAAACGTACTCTTTCACTATATATGCCTTTCCCTCTATAGTATCCGGAGATACTGTCTCCATAGGAGTATGGAAAACGGAGCTGCAGTTGGGGCATTTCATATGCAAGCTTGGTGGTCCGGTTCTCAAAACCTGTCAAGAGCAGGCTGTCCCCTTTCATACGGTAGAAATAGAGTGTATGGTGTTCGTTGCAGACGGAACTGTCACCTTCTACATGGAATGTTTGTATATACTCTTTTTCAGGAGAAGTCGGTATTTTATACTGCCATACTTTTCCGATTCCTCTCTCTCCTGATTGAATATGTGGCATTTGTAGTTTGTAGAGACAATCATTGTGACGCATGCTGTTGTTCTCCTTTTCCAGCATATTTTCTTGTGCCGATGTTCCGGCTGTTACGAAAAAGAGCATGGCTGTCATTATAAAAGTTTTCTTTCTCATACCAGTGTCTGTTTTATGGATTGGCATATTTGTATTCATAATTCTGTAATACCCCGTCATTGTCCCTTATGTTGGATAGCCTCCCATTGCCGTAATAATCGTAGTATAATGTGTACCCGTATTCGTCGGTAATGGCTGATAGACCAAACAACAGGCGGTAAAGACAAGTAGTAACCGATACTTTATCCCCTATTTTAGTGCGCAATTCCGCAAGTAGGGTTCTCATCCGTGCAGAATCAGTACAAACGGCTAGTTCCTCCAACAGTTCATTAACACCGGAAATGCCCTTTAATGCCGCATGGCTGCATCCTTTTACTTTGGCTACGGGATAGTTGTTCTTGTATCCCCAGATTACAGCCGTGGTATCAGTCGTATTCTCTACCACAGTCAACAGATTCCCATTGGTGTCATATTCTTTGAAATGTATGCGCTCATGCAATGGTTGTCCTTGCATGGATTCCCTGCGGTATTGGGGATAAAACCAGTCATTTTCTTCGTTATACATGTAGTCTGTTTGTCTGGTTGAAAGTAAGACTTCTTCACAATACAGCTTTTCGCTGATAACCGGGTCTGCCAGATTGTAGTCAATAGCCATACGTTGATGAAGTTGGTCAGGACGTTCAAACGGAAATTCGTATTCAATGCGATATGTGTTACCGTCACTTCCTGTCCATTCCACTGATTTCCGTTGCAATGTACGGAAAGCGTTATCGTAGGCAAAAGAACTGACTGACACGATTGTGTCCCCATCTTCTGTATATTCTTGTATTACTTGTGTGTCAAGCATGTAACGACTCGGATAACAGGTTATATTATAGACTTTTATATTGTTGAAGTAGTCCCATCGTGTATTGTATGGCTTATAGATGTTTACTCCGCCGTCCAGACCTATAATCCCGAACATTTTCATGTTGACACCTGCCACAAAAGAAGGGATTTCATATAGGGAATAATGGTATTTTTCTGTTTTCCTTTTCTGAAATGTCCCGTCCCCATTGTTTTCGTAGAATTCTTTTTTAGACAATAGAGGTTGTGGATTGCCTTTTTCCAGGTTGTATGATTCAGAAAAGAAACGCAAGTCTATAGCCGAAGAACTGTAGTCGTCCTGACTATTGTGTGGGACAGAACCATCTATATAGCTATAATGGATATAATCATTCTTATTACCGCTAGAACTCCCGATGTATTCGTAAATGTCAGTATAGAATGCTGTGCTCCCATAGGCACTGACCAATGGGACTATCGGCTCACTGACAACAATTTTATGTGCGTCTTCCTTATATTCGAAAAGCAGATCATCAATTTGATAAGCGTAAAAGTACGGTTCTTCATAGGAATATTTATATTTGTCGATCGGCATATATGCGTCACCGGAGTATTCATAGTGCTTGAATTCGACATAAGGTTCCCCTTCGTTGTTGTAGTTATAGATGCTTTTTATGCGCAATCCGCCTAATATGGTCTCCATATCCTCTACAAAGGCTTTGTTGGGTTCATATTCAAAACGCGTATATCCTCCTGTCGGATAGATTATCTTTTCTAAAATGCCCGCTTTCATATATGTCTCATTCGGTGTCCTGTTCCGTCCGTCTATTTTTGTCCCTAACAGATCCGTAAATTCCAAGGGGGTATTATAGTATTTTTGTGCATTCCCATTATAATATCCCCAATAGTCTTCATAAAAAGTATATGATTCTATCGAAAAATAAGGCGGTAACTTTGTCGGGTTGTATTCAAAACTGTATTTCTCAAAATCAGTCGAGTCTGAACCGGATATTTTAATCCCGTCCAGAAACAGCCGGTTACTTTCTTCCAAAGCAAACAAGCCTGTATGATTTGATGCATCGAATTTTACTTTTCTGACTATGTTCCCATTCATGTCTTTTATTGTCAGATATTCCAAACGTGCAGGAGCCAGGTCTTTCCGGTCGTATATGTAGTCCAATTCAACGCAACCGCCACGCCATTTGATTTCTTTCAATAATTTGCCATTACAGAAGAAATCGGAATAGAGCGCTTGGAGGGAGAAGTCCGATTCGCCATAAGGATGCTCTTTGTCGAATCTCAAGCCTTTGCGGGAGAAATTTGTAATTATGGGATAGCCGTAGTTGTTAGGCTCTTCCATGTATTCGAGAAGGATAGAATCATTTGTAGAAGGGATGTCTATTCTTGTCAGGTAGAAAGAGCTGACAGGCACGTCAAAATCAGCGTCCCAAATCCCGCTTTTTTCTTGTACTCCAAAATGATAATGATTCCCTTTTGTGTCAGTTATGACGAAGTTGTCCTCGACATCTGCTTTTATCCTTAAAGGTTCATATGGGATAGTCTTGAATTTTTCTTCGGCAAACGAATACCTGAAAACACCCGCATATCCGCAAAAATTATATGTATACCGGTCTGATTCGGTATCGTATGCCATAGAAGAAAGATCTAATACACCATTCCAAAAATCGACATTGGCTGCTTCATTCGTTGGTCGTAGGAGTTCTGCTGATTTCAAACTGTCTACAACCGCTTTATTGTAAAAGGGGACATTAGAATACAGGTCACCTCCCAGACAGTCTTGCCTGTTCTTGATCTTTCGTGAAATAACACCTCCGGCATTCAAAACCCAACCTAAGCCAACCGGGGTGGCAATGTCTTGGACTTTGTTTCCTGAGGCATGGTATGAAAGTGTTATGGGGAGAGAAAAGTTTCCGACCTCAATGGAATATAATGGGATTTCTATTTGAGGAAGCCCCGTCGCATGTGAGACCGGATATTCGCCATAACGGGTCAAAGCTGTTGCTTGGGGTGACAATATATCGGTAGATTTCTTGAAAAAATCGGCATATTCAAGATTGTCTTCATGGGTAACACTGTTTAAATCTGATGACTTGCTATCCTTGTCTGTTACGGACAATTGCGTGATAGCAGCTACATCTTTTTGTGCGATACAGTTTTCTACCCCTAATGAGTATAGGAAAATAAATATCCATCTTATATGTTTCATCACAATAACTATACTTTATTTATACCTTATAGGGTTACACCTATTGACGGTCAGCATCGGTATAAGCTCCTCCAGAGAATTGTCGCGCATGTATAACTTATTTGCCCACCATGAAATCTTGTGGTAATGAAAACTACCATTTAGAACGTCTATATATTTTGTAACGTCTATTAAAATCACATTCAAATACAGACAAATTAAATTTATTAATGTCTTTCATTTCAATATTATAAATTCATTTTGGGATTTGGGATCGTTTTTTCTCTATCACCCTCTTATGAGATTGCAAAAATATCCATAATCATCTCTCCAACTGTTTTTTGGAGAAAAACAAGAGACCTGCTGTAAAACATGTTTTTACCTCCTCACCACTCGGTATCCGTTGCAATACTTGGTGTGTACGCGCTGTCCGAGGGTGGGGAGCAGG
>JAFUPU010000073.1 GCA_017472635.1 Bacteroidaceae bacterium | reverse complement strand
GCGGACACGAACCGTCAAGCGAGTAGCAGGGTTGGCACCGCAGCAAGTGTCCACTACGAACAGACGCTTTCCGCTCAACTGCTTGACAGCCTTAGCTTTCAAGTCAGCCCAAGTCTCTTCAGAACAGGGCTTGTTGTCATTCTTATATTCTTCGGAAGTCCACCATACAGTATCTTTGCTGGCTTCGTTCATTACGAAAAATTTGTCTTTGGGAGAACGACCGGTGTACACACCTGTCATCACGTTTACAGTACCCAGCTCAGTTACCTGACCTTTTTCAAAGCCTTCGAGTCCGGGCTTTGTCTCTTCAGCGAACAAAACATCATACGAGGGGTTGTGCAAAACCTCAACCACGTCAGTGATGCCGTACTTGCTTAAATCTAAATTTGCCATTTTTGTTTCAGTTAAAAATTATTTTAATTTTATTTCCAATTTATCCTAAACAAATAGTAAGAGTACTCTCAATAACCGTTTAAACGAGCTATTTTGATATACTTTTTTGGTAAAAAGGGGCGTTGTTTCGACAAGACCCTTGTAAATCGCATACAAAGATACTGCTTTATTTCGGGTGCAAAAAGGATATTAAAGATTTCTTTCTTTATTAACTAAAGTTTTATATTTGTGTAACAAAAATGCCACTTGAAGTTTGCAAAAATCGTCACTGTAAGACCATCTTATTCTCCATAAGGTCGTCAACAAGTGTAGGGTCGGCATCCATTGTCAATTGGTATGTTACCTCTTCGGGGTTGTAGATAAGGGTTGCCTCAAAAGACAAAGGCTTTTCAGCTCCATTATCCATAAGTATCCGGGCTTCATTCTCTTCGATTGAATAAACTTTACTGATAAACCGGCGTGAAATTTCTATTCCTTCGGTGCTGTCGGGTGATTTAACGTACAAGACCAACGTGCCATATCCGATTCTTCCATTTTTGTCTGGGAAGTTCCCGTTGTAGAGGTCCATAGTCAATTCGTAGCGTTCGTATCCGCCATTCAAATCGTCTTTTTGAAAACTTACCCGGTTTATGAAAGGTCCTCTATTGTCGGGAATGCTATTTTCTTCCTCGTTTACATTATATGCCACTGTATCAACTGAATAATCAGTGTTTGGAACAGACTCTGTACTATTCCAATTACAACCGACCAAAAGACAAGCACAGACAAAAACTCCGATAAAATCTCTCTTCATAAATGTATCATTGTTTGGGTTTTACAATATCAAGTGTAGTTTCTGCGTTGCAAAAATACAAAAGTTTGGTGATTTACCTTATGGACAGAATCAAAAAAATAGAAGAATCGGTATATAATGTGTGAAATTTGCTATAGACTCTCAGGATTTTAGCCGAGTAATAGGGTTGTTATAAAAAAAGAGTCGCATTAAATATAATGCAACTCCTTAATCACGGTTGGACTACCAGGATTCGAACCTAGACAAACAGAACCAAAACCTGTTGTGCTACCATTACACCATAGTCCAATCATCAGGTGCTTTCTGTTAAAAAGCGGTGCAAAGGTAGGTGTTTTCTTTGAAACAGCCAAATATTTTGCAAGAAAAATGTGTGGTTTTTAAAAGAACGTGTGCCAAATTGCCTTTTTTCTCTCTTTAAGCGGCAATTTGGCACACGTTATAGGAACTGTTTTCTATTTGAGTTGGCGTTTGATCCATTGAAGATGACCATATTCGGTCTCTTCGGTAGTCCAATGCTCATTGATGGGAGTAATGAGTGGTTCCTTGGGACAAGTCATCACGTTGTAGACCATCCAGCTGGTAGTAGGAGGACATACATTATCGTTATATCCCCAGGTAATACGAACCGGGCAGGTAATTTGGCGGGCAAAGTTTACCACATCGAAATAGGCGAGTGTGGTTAGCTGTTGCTTGGTCAATTGAATGTTTTTCCCATTGTTAAAGTGGGGATAACCACCTGTTCCTCCGGCTGCATATCCTGCCATGTCGCTCAGTGCCGGATGATTGGCAGCACAGGCAGTCACTCGCTTGTCGAGACCGGCAGTAATCAGAGCCAATGCTCCCCCTTGGCTGCCACCCTGCACAGCTACGTTCTTTCCATCCCATTCAGGTAATGAGGTGAGGAAGTCGATAGCGCGCACACATGCCAAATAGACACGTTTCATGTAGTAGTTTTCACGGGTTTCCAAGCCGTTGGACAGATATCCGTTTTCACGACTATTGAAAGCATTGCTGATTTCTTTAAAGGTATCGGCATTGATTTCAGGATTGAGTCCGTGAATTTCGATTTCAAAACGGATACATCCCTCTTCGGCATAGTATTTGCGTCGCATAGGTTCTTTAATGGTTTTTATGCCGGCTCCCGGAGGGCACAGTACTACAGGATAAGAACCTGCTTCTTTGGGACGTGTCAGGTATCCGTAGATGGCTTGCCCGCGGTTCGTCACATTTAATTTTACCAAATAACAGTCTATTTTGTCGGTAGAATATTCGGGGACGTGCTTGATGGTGTACTTGAGCGGAATTTGGCTGAGTTCTTCAAGTTGCTTGCTCCAGAACTCATTGAAATCTTTAGGCAGTTGGGTCACCGGTTGTAGCTTTTCGGGTGAGAATCCGACCTTTACATGGTGACTGTATTTTTTGCCATCAATCTCGACGGTGAAGTTGCAGTCACGGAATCCGGGCTTTTTCATAGTACCCATATTAACTTTTGCCCGTCCGTTTTTCAGTGTAACAGTGCCTGATGCATCGGGCTTCAGGTTATCTTGCCCCAATGTGTAAGAGAGGGTTACACCATCTTGTGGAATACCATAGCGGTAAAGTTGTACCTCTACGGTTGCCTTTTCACCGGTCTTATAGAGCCAATCGGCATGGTCGGGGACGGTAACCCATAGGAGGTCGCTCCGATAGGGATAATTTTCTGCCCACCCGGTAAGAGCCAGCAGGCAGCAGCACACTAAGAAAAAAAGTTTATTTTTCATACGTCTTTATTATATTAAATGGTTTATATGCTTTACTCGTGCTAATTTAGAAGTAACTCTACAGCCTTCTGGATAGCAGGATCTGTTTCATTGATAATGCGGAAATATTCATTCATGTCCCATAAGTCGCGAGCGATTAAGGCCTTGAGCTGATGGCGCAACATAGGCAATGATTCGTTATATGACGTTTCATCGTATTTGATACCCACAGCCTCACCTTGTTTGACCAGGCTGTCAAACAGTTGTTGAGGAACCTCGAATTGAATGTTGAAGGTATCAATAGAGGGATAAAGCCTCTTCATTTCGTCCCGATTGTCGTCGATATATCGGAGACTTGCTTGAATGATGATTCCTTTAGCAGCCAAATCGCGATGATATTTGCCGTAACGTGTCGTGTCCAAGGGAATGAAATAGTCGGGCATAATGCCTCCACCTCCATATACAACTCGCTCTTTTCGCAAGGTGCGATATTTCAGCGAGTCGGGGAAGTGGATGCTGTCTGCATGAATCAGTTCGCCTTTTTTGAAACGTGAAACAATGTCACGCTCATATTCTTTCTTATTATTATAAGGCTTTTGGATGCATCGTCCGGATGGTGTGTAATATCGTGACACGGTGAGGCGTATCATAGACCCGTCGGTGAGCATGATAGGACGTTGTACAAGTCCCTTGCCAAAACTGCGTCTGCCCACAACCCATCCGCGATCCCAGTCTTGCAGGGCACCGGCTACAATCTCAGATGCTGAGGCTGAATATTCATCGATGAGTACAACCACGCTGCCTTTGCGTAACAGACCGTCGCCTTCTGCTTTAAACTCTTGCCGTGTTGAACGCAATCCTTCGGTATAGACAATCAGTTCGCCTGGATTGAGGAATTGATTTGCTACCTCGACGGCTGCGTTGAGATAGCCTCCTCCATTTCCGCTAAGATCGAGGATAAGGTCTTTCATCCCCTGTTTCTTCAAACTGGTGAGTGCCTCCTTTAATTCATCACTTGTGGTGGCTCCAAAGCTACTGATGCGTATGTATCCAATCTTTTTACGTATCAAGTAAGCAGCATCCAGTGTGTGGAGAGGGATTTTGTCGCGTATGACATCGAAATAGAGGAGTTCGGTAAATCCCTTGCGGGAGATACCCAGTTTTACGTGAGTGCCTTTGGGACCACGCAAGCGTTTCATGATCTCTTCGCGACTCATTTTAACCCCGGCGATGGTAGTATCGTTGACTGTGACTATGCGGTCACCTGCCAGTATGCCGCATTTTTCTGATGGTCCTCCGGTGACAGGTTGGATGATAAAAAGTGTATCTTCCACGATGTTGAACTGTACGCCTATTCCCTCAAAGTTCCCCTGCAGCGGTTCGTTCATGCGTTTGACCTCTTCTGCGTTGGAGTAGGCAGAGTGGGGGTCGAGCTTCTCCAACATGCCTTTGATGGCATCTTCTACCAATTTCTCTTCATCGACCTTCTCTACATAGAGGTTAGAGATGGCAAACTCAGCCAATTGTAATTTGCGAAGAGGAGTGTGTCCTGGTTTTTGTGCTCCCTCTTGTGCATATAGAGAGACGCTGATAATAAAGATTGTAAGCAGCAGTTTAAGTTTCATTCAGATTCATTAATGTTAATAGTTTTGTTTTCGGTTGGAATAGTCATGCCTTCGGGCAGGAAAGAACTGATATCTTTACCATAGCTCATCAGTTCGCGCACAACGCTGGAACTGATGTTGGTCAGTTCGGGTTCGGTGAAAAGCAAGATAGTCTCAATGCCTGCCAGCCGGCGGTTGATGTCAGCAATGCTCTCTTCATACTCGAAGTCTTTTACCGAACGTATGCCGCGTATGATGAAATGGGCATTGACCCGTCGGGCAAAGTCGATGGTGAGGTCGCTATATGCTTCAACAGCGACACGTGGATCGTCTTTATAGTATTCGCTTATCATCTGCATGCGAATATCGGTAGAGAGCAGGGTGCGTTTCTTCTCATTAACACCGATGCCTATCACCACCTCGTCCATGAAGGTCAATGCTCGCCGTATGATAGAGGCATGTCCGGTAGTGAAAGGGTCGAAAGTCCCTGGAAATATGGCTCGTTTCATAGTGTTTCTTCATTTGGTTTGTCTTCTTCAAAGACAAGGTTGTCAATGATGAAGTTTTGCCGTTCCATTGTATTCTTTCCCATATAGAATTCAAGCAGATCGAGCACAGAATCATTTTTGCGGAGTGTGACTTGTTCTAAGCGAATGTCGGGACCGATGAAGTTCTTGAATTCATCGGGTGAAATCTCTCCCAATCCTTTAAATCGGGTAATCTCCGGGTCGGGACCTAATTTCTCGATAGCTGCGATACGCTCTTCCTCAGAGTAGCAATAGATGGTTTCAAATTCGCTACGGCTGTTCTTGTCGTTCTTCTTATCTTCTTTCGAGACTCCCTTGATTTTCTTTTTTTTGTTTCTTACACGGAAGAGGGGGGTCTGCAAAATGTAGACGTGTCCTTTTTTGATGAGTTCGGGGAAGAATTGCAAGAAGAATGTCATCATCAACAGCCGGATGTGCATACCATCGACATCGGCATCGGTAGCGATGATGACCTTATTGTAACGCAGTCCATCAATGCCATCTTCAATATTGAGTGCAGCTTGAAGCAAGTTGAATTCTTCGTTCTTATAGATAATCTCCTTGGTCAGTCCGTAGGTATTCAGCGGTTTTCCACGCAAGCTGAATACGGCTTGGGTGTTGACATCGCGGCTTTTTGTGATAGAACCGCTCGCTGAATCCCCCTCAGTGATGAATATGGCACTCTCTTCTTGGTTTTCTCCCTTGGTGTCGCTCAGATGGATGCGGCAGTCGCGCAGTTTGCGGTTATGGAGGTTAGCCTTTTTGGCTCGTTCGCGTGCTAATTTGGCAACTCCGGCAATGGCTTTACGCTCTTTTTCCGAGTCGATAATCTTCTGCAGCATCACCTCTGTCGTGTCGGGATTCTTGTGCAAGAAGTTGTCGACTTCCTGTTTGATGAAGTCTCCTACATACTTGTTTACGCTGACACCTTCGGGTGACATGGTGAGCGAACCTAACTTGATTTTTGTCTGACTCTCAAAGATGGGTTCTTCTACATTCAGTGCTATAGCAGCCACCAGTCCGTTGCGTATGTCTGCAAATTCGTGGTTTTTGTTGTAGAACTCCTTGATTGTACGTGCCACATGCTCTTTGAATGCGCTTTGGTGTGTTCCTCCTTGTGGGGTATATTGTCCGTTTACGAACGAGTAATACTCTTCACCATTCTGATTGGTGTGTGTGAAGGCAATCTCAATATCTTCGCCTTTAAGGTGGATGATGGGGTAGAGACCTTGCGACGTCATGGTGTCGTTTAACAGGTCCACCAGTCCGTTCCGCGAGATGATGCGGCGTCCGTTGCAGATGATAGCCAGTCCGGTGTTCAGATAGGTGTAGTTGCGCAACATCGTATCGATGGTTTCCTGTCTGAACTGGTAGCCTTGGAAGAGTGTGTTGTCCGGCTCGAAAAAGATGTATGTGCCATTTTCGTCTTGGGTATCTTCTGTGACATCACTTTTCAGTATACCTTTCTCGAATACAGCACGTCGCACTTTCCCCTCACGGTAACTGTGCACTTCAAAATGGCTGCTGAGGGCATTGACGGCTTTTACACCCACACCGTTCAATCCCACACTTTTCTTAAATGCCTTGCTGTCATATTTCCCACCCGTGTTGAGCATGCTGACGGCTTCAATCATTTTTCCTTGTGGGATTCCGCGTCCATAGTCACGTACGCTTACGCGCAGCTTGTCGTCAACCTCTATCTCGATGCGTTTTCCTGCATTCATCTTGAACTCGTCGATGCTGTTGTCGATGACCTCTTTCAGTAGTACATAGATACCGTCATCGCTACGGCTTCCGTCTCCCAAGCGTCCTATGTACATACCTGGTCGGGTGCGTACGTGTTCCATGTCGCTAAGGTGGCGGATGTTGTCTTCAGTATAGGCGGTCTGGATGCCTTCGGGGGTGAATGTAAACTCTTCCATTGTATTTTTTCAGTTATCAGATATCTTTCTTGTAAGCCCTGCGGCGTTTATGCTGGGTTGTCTCAAAATACTCCCATTGGGCTTGTACTTTGTTGTTTGTTTCCAATTCGGGATTGCTCTCAGCGCATTTGAAGCCCAATCCGACGTAGGCAGGAATTAAATCGGCAAACAGCAGTGAGTTCACTCCTTTGCTCTGGTATTCGGGCTTTATTCCTACCAGCATCAGGTCGAGCATGTCGGGCTTCTTCCATTTTAGTGCTTTCAGCAAGTGATACCATCCGAACGGGAACAACTTTCCTTTAGCCTTCTGCAGTGCTTTGGCTAGTGAGGGCATGGATATGCCTACACCTATCAGGTTGTCTTCTGCATCTTCTATCAGAGTGACCATCCGCAGGTCCAACAGGGGTAAGTAAGTGTCGACATATTGGTCAATCTGCTTTTGTGTCATGCGCGAATAACCATAGAGTGGGGCATAAGCCTCATTTATGAGGTCGAATATCTTCTGTCCGTAGTTGCCTTGGCGTAGTTCTTTTACTGAGTTGAACTTGCGTACGTGCAAGTTATACTTCTTTTTGATAATCTCTGCAATCCTTAGCATTTTTTGCGGAGGGGTATCAGGCACCTGTATCTTGAATTCCACCCAGTCGGCATCCTTTTCATAGCCTAACCGTTCGATGTGTTTTGGATAGTAAGGATAGTTATAGATGGTAGCCATTGTGCTTAGTTGGTCAAATCCCTCTATCAGCATACCTTCGGCATCCATGTCTGTAAAGCCGAGCGGACCTTGTATTGACTCCATGCCTCGTTCGCGTCCCCATTCTTCTACTTTCTTAAGCAATGCTTCACTTATTTCTTCATCGTCGATGAAGTCTATCCAACCGAACCGTACATCCTTCTTTTTCCAGGTCTCATTGCTCCGGTGATTGATGATAGCAGCCACTCTGCCCACTACTTTCCCTCTGTCATCGTATGCCAAAAAGTAGTCAGCTTCACAAAATTCGAATGCCGGATTCTTTTTGCGCGAAAAGGTGTTCAACATATCACCATACAGGTCAGGCACTGCATAGGGATTCTCTTTATATAATTCGTAGTTGAAACGAATGAACGTTTTCAGCTCTTTTTTAGTTGTTACTCTTTTTATCTCAATCATTTCTGATAAGCTTAAAATGCGCTTTTAGGAAAATAAACGCGGTAAAGATAGCGTTTTTTTATGAATATTGCGCATGTTTTTAACTCATTTTTTATTGTTGCAAAATTAAATAGGTGGTGTATCCGACGTAACACAGCACTAACAAAACACCTTCAGGACGTGTAATGGTACGTTTCTTGAAAAAGAGACCGGTAATCCACAGCAGGATACTTGCTACAACCAATGTAATAAAGTCGAAGTTGGTGATGCCTCCGGTTGGCAGGTCAGTGACCGTTGCACTGCATCCCAATACGGCGAAACAGTTGAACAAGTTGCTTCCAATCACATTACCGATGGCTATTCCCGGATTACGTTTGATGGCTGCTGATACTGAGGTTGCCAGTTCCGGCAGTGAGGTTCCTCCGGCTACCAGTGTAAGTCCGATAATTGATTCGCTGACACCTAATGAACGGGCAATTCCCGAGGCACCATTTACAAATAATTGTCCACCTCCAATGAGGCATCCCAGTCCCAATACTATCCACAATACCGATTTCCATGCCGGCATCTGTACGATGGGAGTTCCATCTTCACCCACGCCATCTTTGGCTATAGCAAACGTATACCCCAAGAAGATGATGAAGAAACAGAGCAGTACCAGACCATCAATACGGCTGATGATGTTGGCGCTTCCTCCGTCAATCAAAACATCATTTGCACAAATCAGCAGGACCAACGACGAAAGGATGCAGAGAGGAATCTCTTTGCTTAAAGTACCATGTCCGACAGGGATAGGGGCAACAATGGCGGTACATCCGACAATGGCAAAGATATTGAAAATGTTACTTCCCACCACGTTACCGATAGACAATTCGGCGCTTCCGTTTAAGGCAGAGATGAAACTTACCACAAATTCTGGAGCCGAAGTTCCAAAGGCAACAATGGTCAATCCGATAACCAGATTTGAAATGTTAAATCGTTTGGCTATTGAAGCCGCGCCATCTGTCAGCGCATTGGCACCCCATAATATCAGCAGGATGCCACCAATCAGTAATAATACGTCAATCATTTTTTTTTGTATAATCTTTAGGTTGTTATTGTTTCTATTCGTAGTTTGTCACTCGTTTCCCATGTATCCATATCTTCTCGCCATTTCCCAATGTTGTGGCAAACAAGTAGTCGTCTCCACCGTCGTTTATCTTCAGCCGTTTGCGCAGTTCATCTACGGTTGACGGGAAGTTGCGGATGGTCAGATTGGCTTTGGGGAGTCTTTCACGCAACTCCTTGGTTTCTCGTTTGCTGAACCCGCCCCATGCTTCGATGTGGAACCGACGACCGGGGAACTCCTTAATATAAGTCTCAGCAGTATAGAGGTGACTGTTGGGATGCAGTTTCTTCACTCCATATCGCTGTGCTATAGTGCGAAACGCTCCGGCTTTCAATATTGCGGCATGCGGTTCGTACAAGAAAACTTCCGGTTGGTTGGTGTATTCGCAAGTGGCATTTGACTCCTCCTCTTGCGTAAACCTGCATCCCTCTATCTCTTCACCTCTAAAACAGGCAGGCAGATTGACCGGGCAAATTTCTGCTTCGTCTGACCTTGCTTCCGCAGTCATTATCAAAAGTAACTCTTTACATTCACCCGCCACCGCCACGATATGCACTTCGTGTACATGGGCGAGCTTTGTCAGTGCCCGTTTCCAATCTAACATTGGGGAAAGTTTCACCATCACCCACGATGCCTTTTCCAACAACAGTGGCTCCAATAAACTTACATCGGGTTCACAATCACAGATGGCGATTGTTTTCCCTCCTTGTTTGTTTCTTCTTGCAGGGTCAATGAACAAATAGTCATACCGCTCAGTCTCTCTGAGGAATGCAATTGAGTCACCCGAAACAATTTGGGCGTTTGGGCATCCCAGTAGTGGGAAGTTGTGTCGGGCAAGTTCACAGAGTTCATCCTGTCTCTCGATGTAAGTAGCCTGTTTTGCCCGTTTTGCCATATAGCAGAAGTCGACTCCCAGTCCGCCTGACATATCTATCAGGTTGCCTTTGTTTGAGCCGGTGGGCATCAGCCTGGCTTTGTATCTGGCGGTTACCTCCGATGAACATTGTTCCATTGCCAGGTGTGAAGGATAACGTATCTCTTTCACCTCAAACCATTCAGGCAATTTGTCGCGTGCTGTCTTTCTGCCCGCAATTTGTCGGATGGCTTCAGGCATATCTACGGTAGGGTAGCGTGAAGCCTTCAATGCCAATTGCCTGATATCGGCATCGGCATGTTGCTCGATAAATTGTTGGGTTTCGACGGTCAGTGGGTTCATGCTATAGTCTGTTTATGCTGATAGCCATTTGCGGGCTTCTTCTTCATCTTTCTTTAACTGCTCAGTCAGTTTGTCCCGGTCGGCAAATTGTCTTTCTCCACGCAATCGTGTCACAAACTCAATTTGCAGCGGTTGGTCATACAGGTCATCGTTGAAGTCGAGCAGATGTACCTCTATCGTATGTTCTCTACCAGTGTTGAATGTAGGGCGGTATCCGATGTTGAGCATTGCTTGGTATCGTTCCCCTTTGACAAAGGCATAAGCTGCATAGACTCCATCAGCCGGCAGCAGTTTACGCTTGTCAGCGACGGTTATGTTTGCGGTAGGATATCCCAAGGTGCGTCCTACCTGATATCCGCCTGTTACAATGCCGTTTAGGGAATAGTTGTATCCAAGACCGCGTGCTGCCTGTTTGACCTCTCCCTCTTGCAGCAGTTGGCGGATGCAAGACGAACTTATCCCTATGCCCTCATCGGTGTAGGCTTTTGCCTGAATAACCTCTATTCCCAGCTCTTTGCCATAGTTTACATAATCAAGAAAGCCTTCACTGCGGTTGTGTCCGAAACGGTGGTCATATCCGACAATCAGCACCCTCACTTGCAGTTGTTCATACAATACCTCTTGCATGAACCGGCGTGCAGAGTAGTTGGCAAGTTCCTTGGTGAAAGGGAGCAAGACACAATAGTCGACCTGTGTATCTGCAAGCTTTTCGCATTTCTCATCAAGTGTCGAGAGTAGGCCGGGGGAGGCGGTTGATTGCATTACCTCACTCGGATGTTGGGCAAAAGAGATCAGCAATGATGCCAACGAACGGCTTTTTGCCTCCTCTTTCACTTGCTCTATCAAGTAGCGATGCCCCCGATGCACACCATCAAAAAAGCCAATGGTGGCAACATTGGGACGAAGCTTGCAAGTCGCCTGCTGCATTATATCCGTGATGAGTGTCATATGCCAATCAAAACAACTTTTCTTTGAATAAATTACGCCAGTCCTCTTCCGGTTTCAAGTGATAACTGTTGAGTCCTACCGAACGGGCTGCTTCACAGTTGGCATGAGAGTCGTCAATGAATAATGTCTCTGTCAAATCCACTCCGCTCTGCTTGATAACTTCTGTAAAAATGGCTGTATCGGGTTTTGCCATGTGCATTTCGTATGAGAGGAAAATCTGTTTGAAATAGTCGTTTACGGTATGTCCTTGATACTTGAAATGGTGTTCTGCAGAGTATTCCCAATGTATCTGGTTGGTGTTACTCAGCAGATAAAGGGTATAGTGTTTGCCCAATTCGAGCAATGCTTCGAGCCGATAGGAGGGGATGCCTGCAAGCAGCAGGTTCCAGGCATTCCATATCTCTTTGTCAGAGGCTGTGTTTCCCGTCATGGCACGCACTTCGTTACAGAAAGCATCCGGAGTGATTTTTCCTGTTTCCAGCAAGCAGAAAACACCTTGTTGGTAGTAAGAGTCAACCAACGTAGCCGCTTGGGGAAAGCCTATCCGGTTGAATGCTTCAATGCAACGAGGCTTGTCCAGGTCTACCAATACTCCGCCAAAGTCAAATATGATATTTTTGATATTCTCAATCATTATACCTATTTATATATAGAAAATTTCCGCAAAGTTACATTCTTTTATCCATATAGGCAAACAAGATGTTCCCTTTTGTCTCTTTTTCTTCTTCAGTATTGTTTTTTTTGAGGGTTCCGATTGAAGTTTATCCTTTAGACATGCAGTTGGTATGAATACAACGAATTCGGTAAGAGTTGAGGAAAAATCGGTTGTTTTTCATACGTCCGTTTAAAAAAACAATAAAAAATTTGCGTATTTCGCTGATAAGCCTTACCTTTGCAACGCAATTCACCAAAAGGGATTGTGACGGGCTTTTAGCTCAGTTGGTTAGAGCAACAGACTCATAATCTGGAGGTCCTTGGTTCAAGCCCAAGATGGCCCACTTGAGACTCTCTATTGAATTTCCTCAATAGAGAGTCTCTTTTTTTGTACCGCCAATTAGGTAGCAACCGGTTTTTGAGTCAATTGGTTTCTCCGCTTGGTGAAGGCTCCCTATGGAAAGATTCAGTTCCCCTGATTAGCATATAATTCTTATCAATCCGGCTTGCAGGTTTATGAAAGGGTAGGGGGGATAAGATTTCCTTAACAAGTTTTTGAGCTATTTGTTGGTGAAATACGAAAAAGATTGATTAATTTTGCACCCTGTTTAAGTGTTAACATACAAATTGATAGGTTATGAGCAATTCTAATGATAGAGTAAATTTTGGTAGTCGGATAGGAGCCATTTTGGCATCCGCCGGTTCGGCTGTAGGATTAGGTAATATATGGCGTTTCCCGTATGAAACGGGCAATCATGGCGGTGCAGCATTCATTTTGTTGTATCTTGTCTGCATTTTGGTGATGGGACTCCCTATTATGATTGCCGAGTTCTCTATCGGTCGTCATTCACGTGCCAATACCGCCGGTTCGTATAAGGCATTGGCTCCTAAATCGGCTTGGCAGGGCATTGGTTATATGGGTGTGTTGGCGGGCTTCCTCATTCTTAGTTTCTACTCAGTGGTTGCCGGGTGGACTCTTGAGTATACTTGGCAGGCTGTTGCCAACAACCTGACGGACAAGACACCCGATGAGTTTGCCACGCTTTTCACTACCTTTTCGCAAGATCCATGGCGACCGATGCTTTGGATGGTCGTATTCATGATAATGACCCACGTTATCATCATCATGGGAGTGAAGAAAGGCATCGAACAGTCTTCAAAGATTATGATGCCTATGCTGTTTGTCCTCATTCTCGTATTGGTCGGTTGCTCACTCTCGTTGCCCGATGCCGAAAAGGGGCTGACCTTCTTGTTCAAGCCCGATTTCAGTAAACTCAATCCTGATGTCTTCTTAGGAGCAATGGGGCAAGCATTCTTCTCGTTGAGCTTGGGGTTGGGATGTTTGTCCACTTATGCATCTTATTTCGGTAAGGATACCAACCTGGGAAAGACGGCAGCAAGCGTTGCCGTCATCGATACGATGGTAGCAATCATGGCAGGTGTTATCATCTTCCCGGCAGCCTTCAGTGTGGGAATATCGCCTGATGCCGGTCCCTCGTTGCTTTTCATCACCTTGCCTAATGTCTTCCAGATGGCATTTGCAGATATGCCCCTGTTGGCTTATGTGCTCTCCATCATGTTTTATATCCTGCTTGCCTTGGCGGCATTCACCTCTACCATATCCATGCACGAGGTGGTTACTGCCTTTGTCAACGAAGAGTGGAAGGTGCCACGCAAACGTGCTGCGGTATATGTGACGCTGGGATGTATAACGTTGGGGGTATTAGCATCACTTTCTTTTGGTCCGTTGAACGACTTCAAGATTCTGGGGTTGAGCATTTTTGACTTCCTCGACTCACTCACGTCTAAGGTGATGTTGCCTTTGGGTGGTATGCTTATTTCAATCTTTACGGGATGGAAACTTGAACAACGTATTGTATGGGATGAGATCAGCAACGGAGGAAAACTGAAAGTTCCTCTCTTCAAGTTGTATGTCTTCATCCTCAAATACGTGGCACCCATCGCCATCGGATTGATATTCGTCAATGAATTAGGACTGTTCTGATAAATCCATGTGGAGGGAGTTTTTCTTCTACAACCGGGGCGATAAGGTTGCAATCTGTTGCTTGTCGGTGGTGTTGGCTCTTCTGTTACTCTTCTTGGCATTCAGGGTAGAGAAGGGTAGCACTCCTTCTGCCGGCAACAATGGCGATAAACAAGCCGACAGCCTGTTGTTGGCATTCAACGCTTCAATACGGCAACAGACCGATTCGGTCAGACACCGTAACTATCAGCCTGCTCAACAACGCTATACAATAAACCGTCGGAAGGGCAAGCCATACATGGAGGGGAGGGCTGATACCCTCCGTTTCAGACCTGCCTACAAATATCCGGAGGGGACGGTGATTGATTTGAATGCGGCAGATACCACCGAATTGAAGAAAATTCCCGGCATAGGGAGCGCCTACGCACGTCGGATTGTGAGGATACGCGAACAATTGGGTGGCTATTACCGGGTAGAACAGTTGCAGGTACATACTTACCTTACCTCAGAGATGAACCGTTGGTTTAAGGTAGAGACTCCCCACACTCGGTCTATACTGATAAACTCCGGTGGGGTGGATGAGTTGAACTCCCATCCATACCTTTCCTATTCACAGGCAAAATACATTGTCGACTATCGCCACAAATATGGTAAAATCAAAAAGTTGGATGTATTGCTTTCCTCTCCTCTTTTTGCAGAGGACGACATTACACGCTTGAGTCCGTACATACAATTCTGAATTCTTTTTCTCCGGTACGCTATAGGCAAAAACAAACCATTATACTGCACAGGCAAAGCAAGTATATATCCGTTGGCACTTTAAGATATCTCTTTGGACGGATGGAGTATATATTATTTTTCGAGGATTAATTTCTTGCGGACGTGTCGAAGCCCTCCAATCCCTTTCAGCCTTATGGATTGTCGGGACCGACTGAGTCAGACTCCTGTTTCAAGTTGCCGGTGTCCGGTGTCCCATGTTCCGGCTCTTCAACCAGACGGAGCGTCTCTTTGCGGTATTTCCGGATTGTTTCGGGTGAGACCGGCAAAAAGCAGTTGTATATTGTCATATCATCCAGTCCAAGCAGATACAGCATGCAGATTGTTTGTTTTTGCCGGTTACTTATCAGCGATTCAACCTTTTCACCCACTCCGGGCATCTCTCTTTCCAACATCCTTTTCAACAATGATTGAAAGTTTGTCTTTTTACTCTTTCCTTTGTTGGTCGGGCATGAACCGGTATGTAATTGCTGTAGCAATGAGATGCACTCGGCATCTGTGTTTCGCGATATCAGGTAGAGGATTCTGTCATTTGTGCGGACACGTTTCTTCAAACTTTCCAATGAAAGTTGTACCTCTTGCAACTCTTTCTCGGCTTTTTTCTGTTCAATGTTCTTTTCCTGTTCCAGATGCCGGTTCTTTTCTTGCCACTCTTTCAGTGCTGAAGTCCTCTCCTTCAGAAGCAGTTCAAGTTCTCTAATCTTTTTCAAGAAGTCATCATTCTCCCTCTCCATATGCTCTATCCTGCTGTTCTTCTTGGTGATTTGTGAGCGTAGCAACCCTGTATTTGACTGTCCTTCCCGCAAAATGCTCTCTTTTTCATGCTGCAGCTGCAGTTGTTTCCTCTTGTGCCAATACCTGATAGCCATACAGATTACGGTCCCGACCAACGCTAGAATCACCAGTGCAACCATCAATGCATCCACTTTACGCGCTTTCTGTTCGTTCTTCTTTTCCAACGCCTGCTTCATCTGTTCATGCGCAGCGGCAGCCACCTCTTCCGTTTTTCTGCGCACAGACAAGTCGCTGTGGTATTTCCGGTACAAGTTGTTGTAGCTGTTTGATGTGCGGTAATCTTCCTGCTTTGCATAAATCCTCGAAAGCAGCAGATATCCGATACATGCCGTAGCACTGTCTTTACTCTGCACAGCCTTTTCCCCATACCTTATAGCTTGCGGATAGTTACTGGTCTTATAATATAAAGTGGCAAGCGACGAATATACCTTATCTATGTATTGGGTATTTGCCAATGCCTGCTCACACTCCAGCAGCGTCTTTTCCGCTTCGTCATACTCTTTGTTGTCAGTCAAGAAGGTCGCATAGTTCTGCCTCAATATGGCAAGCCGTTCGGGTCGCAATTTCCCGCTGTGCCCCATAGCGATGTCATAATATGCCCTTGCGCTGTCCGGTTCGCCCAATACCCGGTACATCAAAGCAATCTCATTGCAAGCCGATACTATATAGTGTATAGAGTCACCCTCCATCTCATGCATGTATGACCTCTTGTAATATTCGAGTGCTTTTCTGAACAGTCTCTGTTTTTTCAGCAACGAAGCATAATGGTTAAACAACAAAGCCTTGTAGCGGTCGTTCTCGATTCCCTCAAAACACTGTTCGCTCATCACGAATGCTTTGGCAGCATGTTCCACTTCCTTGTTCTGTTTATGTATGAGCCCCTTGTACAGTAACGACATTGCAGCCAGTTCGTCTTGTCCGGTATTTGTGAAATACTCTACCGCTGTATTTATCAGCGAATCATTGCCCGATAAGCGCCTGCACTTATGGCTTGCCTGGGTCCAAAGCAATGCATACAGAGCCCTATTGGATAGAACCACTCCCTCCATTTTTCCAACTTCTGAAAGATAGGCGGACGACTTCTCCGGATTACTTTCCATACAGGCTTGTGCAAGTTGTAATAAATGTTCTTCCTTTTTACTCTCTTTACATGAAAAAAAGCAAAAAATGAGCAAAATCACAACAACAGACAGATTTTTAGTCGATTTTTGCATATTTGGGCACATTTTTGTGCAAAGAAAAGCATTTATTATGTATCTGCCAAATCCTTACGCACGTTTTTTAGAAGAAAAATAAGTATTTCTGTCCATTGAAAACAATTTGCATAAAACTGTCCGCCACCTTTTGAAAATTGATTATTTCTCTGGAGTGGTTCTATTAATAGGCGTTCCAGGAGATGTAATCGTTTTTGGTACAATATGAAGTGATAGAAAAAAGTAGAAAAAATAGTTGGCTTGTATAGAGAAAATATGTAACTTTGAGGAAGTAAAAAACTTTATCTTAAACAATTAGGCAACATGAAAAAGTATTTTTTATTTCTGGGTATAGCACTTGCCGCAACAGCCCCTTTGGCATTGTCTGCGAATGACGATGACAACCTCACAACAGAGGAAAATCAAGAAGTGGTATTAAGTAATGTCAACTCAACCGCTGATGAGAACACCCTCAAGGTTCCGGTTACAGCCAATGTGTCCGGCAACGTGCTGAATGTCCGGTTCACCGGCACTGTACCTTTGGCGAGTGTGTCTGTTACAAACACCTCGACGGGTGCATCTGTCAACCAGTCTCTGTCAGCTCCGACGGGTACCACACTTTCGGTTCCGGTAGTTTCCGGTTCGTACGTTGTCTCTGTCTACAACAACGGCAACGGACAAGGAGTCAGTGGAGGATTCATTGTCAACGACAGCGAAGAATAACTCCGGTTCCTCGGGAATCCCCCCTGCCTTATTATATATAAGAAGGGGGATTCCCATTTCGGGAGAAAGCAAATTGAAAATTTGATAACACAGTTAACTTCAATGAAACCAAAACTCTTTATTTTAACAGTTCTTTGGGGATTTGGAATTATAAATGCATTCCCTCAGTCTCCCTATTATTACCATCGTGGTCAGAAAGTTTTTATTCAAGAAGACACAAGCAAATGCTGTGTGGTCAATCTTAAAAGTAGCACTTCTTCTTTGTTGAGGCAAGTTGATGCGGACAGGATAAAGGTAATTACGGACTCAAACTTTGATATTGCAATTTATTCGTCACAAAGTATTGCTGCGACAAGAAGTTCGGGTTGGTCATATTTGACAGATTCGACTTCTTTCATGTTGCCTTGCTATAAGAATGCAAATGGAAAAGACTTGAATATGACCCCCTACCTTTATGTCAAATTGAAGAGGAAAGAAGATCTTCCTGTTTTGGAAAGCCGGGCAGCTCAACACCACTTGACAATCGTATCCCAAAGTAAATCTATGCCATTGTGGTATACCCTGAGTATTACAGCCCGTACGGGGAAACACACATTAGACATGGCAAATGAACTTTTTGAAACAGGACTTTCTGCCTGCGTAAATCCGGATTTCTCATATGCTGAGTTAGATTGTTCCTACGATCCTGATTTCTTGAACCAATGGCCACTGTACAATCTGTTTTACGCAGATGTAGACCTGTCCATTTGTTCGGCCTGGAATTATGCGACAGGATCTGGAATAAAAATAGCAATAGTGGATGAGGGGGTTGAACTGAGCCATCAGGATTTGCAACCCAACATTTACTCGAGTATAGACCTTGAAACCATGCTTTCACCTTCTGTGGTCTATAGTTCCCACGGGACACATTGTGCCGGCATTGCTGCCGCAGTAAGGAATAATGGTATTGGTATTGCCGGAGTGGCCCCGGATGCTAAAATCATGTCGGCAAGTCTGAGAATCTCAGCCTCGACCCGAGTAGTGAACAAATTTGCTGAAGCCGTGAATTGGGCTTGGGAGAATGGTGCTGACATTATATCGTGTTCATGGACTTGTGGGCAATCGGATTATCTGGAGGATGCCATAGACGATGCTCTCAGATTCGGGAGAAATGGAAAGGGCTGTATCATTGTTAAATCAGCAGGAAACACAAATGGAGGAGGGGTCTCTTATCCGGCTGCTTACCGGTCAGAGATTCTGGTTGTCGGTTCCATTAATCAAATGGGGACTTTGTCATCGTACAGTGCAACCGGTAATGAAATTGATTTTGTTGCTCCTGGAGAAATCATATTATCCACATCTCCCGGCAATAGCTATACCACTGGTAGCGGGACCTCTATGGCTGCTCCGCATGTATCAGGTATTGCAGCACTTATTCTCGAACGTAATCCGCTTCTGTCAAGTGTTGATGTACGGAATATCATAGAGCGGAATACAACGAAAATCGATTCTGAGAATTATTCATATACGACAACATCGTCACGCACCAATGGAACTTGGAACAACAGGTACGGATATGGGTTGGTCAACGCTTTTCAGGCTATTATCGATACACCGAGATGGTAAAATGCAAATATTAATTAAAAACAAACTGTTATGAAAAGATTAAGAATCAATTGGCTTTTTGTGCTGGTATGGGTACATGCCTTATCCTACGGGCAACCGGTTTCGTTGGGACTTGAGTGTCACACGGAAATCCCGGCATACGGGTATCACATCAATTACTACCCCAGACTGAAGATGCCCGGTAACACATTGTATGTGCCGACAAAAGACGGTATTTACATGAAAGACCTGAAGCGGGATAGCCAATGGACACGATGCGGGTTTGAGGGAATGGTCGTCCAAGATTTTGTATGGAACAGAAAGATGGAATACCTCGCCGCCCTCTATGACCGCGACGGTAGGGACAGTCTCCTGGTGTTGGATCCGGTAGGATTGGGAGGAGTTGAAAATCTCACCCCACAATTGTCCGGCGGGATAAACCAAATCTGCCGTCTCGTGCAGAATCCGCTGAAGAAAGAGTCGCTACTTTGTCTGGGATATGACGGGATATACCGTTCGTACAATTTCGGGAAAACATGGGAGTCAATCAACCCCATAGACCCGCTTGATGCAAGTGCCTTCCTTGCTTATCATCCTTTGGATACCTCTCTGATTTTTGTCGGAGGGCGAACCCCCTATTCTGAGGGGGTTATCCTGAAGAGTCCGGACGGAGGAAAGACTTGGGACGAATATAAAACTCCCGCAAAATATGACAGGATTCTGGACGTATCTTTCCATTGGGCACATCCTTCTGCCATGTTTTATGGCGGGACCGGCTGTATCGGACGTTCTATGGACCGTGGAGAAAAATGGGAAATCGTACTGGCTGATGCTCCGATGGCATTCTCGAAGGTCGTCCCACATCCCCGATACTCCAATATCATATATGCGACGGGTAGGCATGAGAGCAATGACTCCATCTACATCTACCGTTCACTCGACATGGGAGAGCAATGGCATGTGGCAGCCCGCTATCACGTCGACGGTGCTGTGTGTGCTTTTGACATGTGCATACACGAGAATGACCTTATCCTCTACTGCAGCAATGGCATTTACAAGGTCAGCATGCAGGATATACCTTCACAGGTCGGGTCTCTTGACATCTCTACACCCGCTTTCAGGTTAGAGCAGGGTGTGTTGTACTCCAATGCAGGGCAAAAGATGAAAAGCATTGAAGTCTTCACGGTCTCAGGCGAACTCATATTCTGCCATGAAGGAGTCTCATCGAGCATTTCCCTCTCTTCATTGGGGAAAGGGATATATATCCTCCAGGTGGTAATGGAAGATGGTACAGTATGCAAACAAAAAATCAATGTCAAATAATAAAAAAAACAAGTTATGAGAAACGTTCTTTTTACAATTATTTCAATCTGCTTTTTCATCTGTCCAAACAGGATGGAAGCACAAGTGTCAATGCCTTGGTGTGATACAGGTGGAGATGCCACAATTATTGGTCTGTATCAGACCACATCTGAGTCAGAATCCTATATGACATTTCATGTAGAGGTTCCTTCTGACGGAGATTATTATATGAGTTTTTGGTTACTTCCCGCGAAGTATGCAAATGGTGAATATTCATCCTATAGAGTATTGGTAAATGACACAGAAGTAGGGAATGTCGTGACATCAAAAGGAAATTGGCAGAATGCGGGTTTGGTCGGGAATAATAGTGTTTCACTACAGAAAGGAGAAAACACCATTTCTATAGCTGTGTCATTGCCGGAAATAGCAGAAGTACAATCAGTCAGGTTATCCAGACAGAAAGCGGATGTTGTAATGGATTCCCAAATGTATGACAATTATTTGAGAAAGGCGCAAAATGCAGATGATTCCAATGTGCAGCATACAGATATCACCGGTTATTTGCCGACTTCTGACATTAATTCTTCTTCTGTATTCCCATTGCACGAAAAGAATATTCCATTGAAATACAGTGTGTATAAAGGATTTATGTTCACAAAAGATCAGGAAGTTGTAATAACAACAACCAGCAAGCATAAACACATCATTGACTTTTTCATTGCCAATGGTCATGGTGTCAAGCAGGAATTCATGTCGTGGTTGGCTGTTTCCGAAATTCCGAATGGTTATAGTCCTTCAGATTCTTTTATATAGGTATGTTAAGAGTGACAATTCCTATCACGGGCAATTTCATTGTCAAAGTGCGCACTTACGACAATGGTGTGCTTGGTACGGTCGATTTGAACGTTAATGGAAATTACTATTATGA
The DNA here is from genome assembly GCA_017472635.1 of Bacteroidaceae bacterium. GTDB lineage: Bacteria > Bacteroidota > Bacteroidia > Bacteroidales > Bacteroidaceae > Phocaeicola_A. The sequence continues at coordinate 2,561 of JAFUPU010000073.1, read as the reverse complement.
TAATGAACCTATTTATCACGCTTTCAGGAGTTTCCCCAATATAGCAGATTTTACATATTATTTATTGGTCACAACTTATGAGGACCAATATGGAGCAGATTTTCCCATAATATATCTTTCAAGTGCCACAGTTCCTGGGAAGGTTTCAGGATATAGTAGTATTGATCCTACAGATGAAATTATGGCAAGATATAAAGATGAAAACAATGAACCTTTAGTTGGTCCAACTGATGCTTATATGCCACCTGAAATTTACTATATGCCTACAAGTGGGGCACATGTTGTAATGGCATTTTCATTTGTTCCTGAGTCGACTTGTGGATTTATTGTCGATCATGCGACCGCTCCTACATCTTTGGCGAAGACTCGTTCTATCTTTAACGGAGAGGAAGGAAAAAACAACGAAACGACAGCAGTTGAAAGTTCCATTGCAGATGATGATGCTCCAAGTATTCGTGTTATTGACAGACGGATTCAGGCTACTACAGCAGACGGATTTCCTCTTGAAGTTGAAATCTATAGCATCTTAGGTAAAAGGATGGATACAACATCTGTTCTTCCGAAAGGCATCTACATTGTTAAAGCCGCAGGTTTACAGCAGAAAGTTGTGATTAAATAATCTATTTGGAAAGTGCTCCTGTCAGCTCCGACGGGTACCACACTTTCGGTTCCGGTCGTTTCCGGTTCGTACGTTGTCTCTGTCTACAACCACGGCAACGGACTAGGAGTCAGTGGAGGATTCATTGTCAACGACAGCGAAGAATAACTCCGGTTCCCCGGGAATCCCACCTACCTTAATTATATATAAGAAGGGGGATTCCCTTTTCAGAAGAAAGCAATAAACGGACTGGTAAAGAAAAATCAGTTCTTCTGATAAAAAGATACAATAATAGTCAGATTGTTGCATATCTGTAAAATGTTAATTAAAATTAAAATCGGGGGGGTAAATATTTATCGGGATAAATTTGTTAACTTTGCCCACGAACCGGAAAAGAGATATGAATCAAGAATTATTAATTAAACTAACGTTCTATGAAGACAAAAAGATTACACTACGCATTTGCAGCTCTGGTGATGATTCTGTCTGCTATTCCAGATGTTTCGGCACAAACCTACGTGAACAAATTTACGTTCCAATCTCTTTCTTCCTTCGTCACCGAAGGCAAGATGTGGCATTGCAGTAAATGGAAGCCGGCTTTTACCGGACTTGAAGATAGGTATTACTATATCCAGGGAGATACGGTGATAAACGGGCGGGCAGCCAAAAAGATGTACCTGAAGTTCAGCAAAGAGGGCACAACGGGTAACTATCAGGCTGCACTGTATGAAGAGGGCAGCAAGGTCTATTCTTGTTACAATGGTTCTGACACTTTCAGCCTGCTCTACGACTTCGGATTGAATGTGGGAGAGGAAGTGACCATCCACAATGAAACTTACACGGTAGAGATGGTGGAGGAGTGTGTGGTCAAAGATACACCTTTACGTGTGATACACCTGAGATACGACGAAAGTGAAGAATCAAGCTATCAGTTTACTTGGGTGCAAGGTTTTGGTGGAACCTCCGAACCACTTTATTCAGGTCCCTCGTTACCCGGTAACAACGAGTCATTCCAAGCATGTGAGATGGGAGGCGAAGTCGTCTTGACAAGAGAGCAAATTCCGTCGCGTTGTTTAAGTTATATTATCCCCTTCGACGGAAAGAAATGGACGATAGAGACTATGGGAGTCTATCCGGGCGCACTGAAAACCACGCACAGCATGTGGATAGAGGGTGACACCATCGTCGGGGATAAAGCTTGCAAAAAGCTCCACATCCTTTCACAGAGTGAAGATGGCAAGGAGAGCTATACCATTGAATGTTGTCGTCAAGACGGCGAGAAGTTTTATCGGGGTGAGAAGTTGCTGTTTGACTTCGGATTACAACAAGGAGATCTGTTTCAAGCAAGTGAAAACGTGGTGTACACCGTCACTCAGGTGGGCGACACCATCTTGTCTGACGGAGTGTCACGCAGATGTCTGACCATCAATCCGTTTAATAACGGTGTTGTCGATGAATCAATATCAGACCTTTGGATAGAAGGGGTCGGTTCATTGGAAATGGGTATTTATGGCAACATCTTCGATACCTCCGGCTTATATCGGAAGTTATTGAGCTGTACCTATAACAATACTGTCATTTACAAAGAGAGTAGCAATAAGATTGAGACCTCCGGCACAACGATGGCAAAGTGCCGTATCCTTGCATTGGGTTCATCCCTTACCTTCACCTCCCCCACCGCCACCCGGGTTGAGCTTTATACCCCCGATGCCGTAAAGGTGGGTGAAGCAACCTTTGCCGGTGGAGAGGCTGTATTGGAGGCACCCCATACTCCTGCCGCTTACCTCTATATTGTCACCTATCCCGACGGACATCGCGAGAGCGGAAAGGTGATGGTGAAGTGATATTGGAATTACATCTGAGTTACGAGTGAACAGCTACAAGCTTCAAGTTCTACTTTCGGACGATACTTGTTGATTGTAGCATTTTTATTCGTAAGACATTCTTTTATTTTTTAGACGCT
>JAFUPU010000009.1 GCA_017472635.1 Bacteroidaceae bacterium | reverse complement strand
GGTCTGTTGGCTCTGCTTTCCCTCCTCCTCTTCCCACCAATCTGCCTCCCCTCATCTAATTGCTCACGCGCCATGTGCCCGAGGGGATGAAGCCTGCCGTGTCACACGCGGTGTTTCCTCCCTTAGGTACGCACTTGGGAGGGGTAAAATTCCGATACATCGACAATGTGGAGCGGGAGGCGACGTTCATGTGCGTGCTGCTTGCCAAGATGTCGAGCGGAAAGAGTGCGGTGAACAGACCCATCCAGCTCATCATGAAGGACATCATGGAGCGCGACGCACTGAACCGCCTGCGCGAACAGGAGTGGAAAGCCTCGCTCAGCACCAAGGGGGCGAACAAGGAGAAGCCGAAGCGTCCCGAGGGCTTGTGCATACAGATGCTGGTGCCGGACATGACGAACGCGGCGTTCGTGCAGAGGTTGGCTGATGCGGAGGGGAAGTTCCTCTACACGCAGATGGACGAGCTGGAGCTGCTGAACAACCTGAAGACCTCCAGTCGGGGCAACCAGGTGAGCCAAATCATCCGCCTGGCTTTCGACCAGGGACTCTACGGACAGGAGCGCGTGGGGGCGGCATCGGTCACCGCCATGGTGCCCATCCGATGGAACTGGAATGCGAGTGCCACCATCGAACGGGGACGCCAGTTCTTCCGCACGGCTCTGACGGACGGGACGCTCTCGCGCCTGAACTTCTGCACCATCCCTCCGCAACGGATGGGCGAGATGCCGGTGTATGGCACCTACGATGCGGAGTATGAGGCGGAATTGAAACCCTACATCGACCGGCTGAAAGCAGCATCGGGCTTGGTGGAGTGCGCGAAGGCGGAGACACTGGCGCGCAGGCTCTTGCAGGAGAGTGCCGAGGTGGTGATGCTCACCGACGATGAGGTGTACGAGATGCTCAGTCACCGCGCCAACGTGATAGCCTACCTGAAGGCCATGACGCTCTACATTGCCCACGGATACAAGTGGAGCCGACAGATAGAGGAGTTCGTCAGGTGGAGCAAGGAGTACGACCTGTGGTGCAAGATGCACTTCTTCGGCAAACGGATGCAGGAGGAGGTGGAGAAGGAAATCATCCGCACATCGCCCGGACGCATGAACATGCTGGAGATGCTGCCCGACCGGTTCACCCGAGGGCAACTGGAGGAGGTGCGCGTACGCCTCGGGAAGGAGCGGGATGCCTTAACCCAACTTCGCCAATGGAAAAAGAGAGGCCTGGTGGTGCAGGACAACCCGAAGGAGGACAATTACGTGAAAACAGAAAAGTACCTGAGCAAATATAGCGTGACGTGACAATTCGTGACAATTAAATATGGATAGCAACAAAATCAAATATGGATAGCTACAAGTATAAACCCCCAAAACAAAACCAATGACCAGAGGACAACGCAACAACAACCCACTCAACATCCGTCGCAGCACAAACCGGTGGGTGGGCAGACGAGAAATAGTGACGGACAAGGAGTTTGAGGAGTTCACCACCATGGCCTACGGCTACCGCGCGGCATGGAAGCTGATGGAGACCTACCGCCTGAAGCTACGCGAAGAAGAGAGGTCGTACACCCTGGAGAACATCATCCGACGATGGGCACCACCCGAGGACGGGAACGACACCACGGCATACCTGCACACGGTGATACGCCAGCTCGACTACAAGGTGGGAGGCAGGCAACCCCTGCCCTCGCCCGCCTGCCGCGAGGGACACAAGCTGTTTGCACGCATACTTGCCGCCATGACCTGCGTGGAGTGTGGCATCCGACCCGACAAGGTGGACAAACAGAGCATCGAAAAGGGATGGAAGCTGGCATTTGGCGAAAAGGTTTGAGCCAAATCGACAAAAAAGAGGCAAAAGCTTTGTCAATCAAAAATAAAGCAGTAATTTTGCACCGCCGATACGAGTTATCGGCACATTCAAATCATTTAATAACAAAATTAACTTAAAAAGAGAATGGCAACAAAAATCAGATTGCAAAGACATGGCCGCAAAAGCTATGCATTTTATTCGATTGTAATCGCTGACGTAAGAGCTCCGCGTGACGGTAAGTTTACTGAAAAGATTGGTACCTACAATCCCAATACCAATCCTGCCACAGTAGATTTGAATTTCGAGCGTGCCCTGTATTGGGTGAATTGTGGTGCACAACCCACCGATACAGTACGCAACATCCTCTCTCGCGAAGGTGTGTACATGATGAAGCACCTGCAGGGCGGTGTAAAGAAAGGCGCATTCGACGATGCAGCCGCACAGGCAAAATTCGAGGCTTGGAAGAAAGACAAGCAAAACGGACTGGCTGCCTTGAAAGCTAAGGACGAAGAGGCCAAGAAGGCTGAAATAAAAGCTCGTATCGAAGCTGAAAAGAAAGTCAACGAGGAAATTGCTAAGAAAGTAGCCGAGAAGAAAGCTGCAGAAGCTGCTGCCAAAGCTGAAGCTGAGACCGCTGCAAACGCAGAAGAAAATGCCGAAGAGGCTGCAACTACTGAGGAAGCTCCTGCTGAAGCATAAGCTGTTATCCTCAATTTTTTATCAAATGATTTATCTCAAACAAACAGGAAAGTGCCGCTCCCGACAGAGTGGCACTTTTTCTTTACAGGCAACAGGGATGCACGGGTGATATATTTCTAAACTCTAAACTCTTCAACTTTTAGGCACGGATTTTCGCTAAACTCAAGGAAACTTCGCGGATTACACGGATGATATTATTTCTAAACCCTAAACTCTTCAACTCTTCAACTTTTTTAGGCGATAGTAAATCCTCTCCGTGAAATCCGTGACGAGTTGTTGAGCAAGGCGAAAAACTCCATCCCTGAAGAATCAGTCAGTGACGACCCTTTTTTTACCCAAAATGCATCATTTATAGAGACGATTCTTTTTTTTCACCCTTTTTTTTACTACCTTTGCACCCGTATATAGAATATACGACACTGAAAAAGACAACGTAAAAAAACAAAAAGTTCAGCATATGAAAAAAAGACTGTTTCTAACCCTGCTGGTTGCACTGACGTGCATGGCAAACGGATGGGCGCAAAAACTCGACCCACGATATGCACCCGGAGCCGTACCCGAAGAGAACGGAAGAGTGGTATTCACACACCGCATTGAGGCTCCCCTCCCTGCCGGAGAGCTATACAACGTGGCACTCGAATGGGCAAACATCCAATACAAGCCCGACGAAGAGATGCCCAACCACAAAATCATTGCCGAAAACCCCGAGGCATGCGAGGTGACCGCCGGAGGAGAAGAGTTCATCGTGTTCTCATCGAAAGCATGGTCGCTCGACCGTACACGCGTATACTATAAAATCAACCTTGCCGCACAGGAGGGAGTGCTCACCGCACGCATCTTCAACATCAGATACTGGTATGAAGAGGACCGCAACGGAGGATTCAAATACACCGCCGAAGAGTGGATAACCGACGAGAAGGGGCTGAACAAGAAAAAGAACAAGCTGGCACGCATGAGCGGGAAATTCCGCGCAAAGACCATCGATCACGTGCAACAGCTCTTTGAAGACCTGGAGCTCTACATCAGCCGGAAGGTGATGAGAAAAACACCCCAAAACTGACCCTGACACCACCCAAGAGAGAGAGAGAGGGGAACAACATGCACATGGAAAAAGAGAACGCCCGCAACCTGCTGAATGAAAACCGCATAGAGGAGGCTATCAGCCTGCTGGACACGCTGATAGGGCAACACCCCGAAGACGACGAACTGTACTACCTAAAAGGCAATGCCTGCCGCAAAAAAACCGACTGGCAGGGCGCCCTGCAGAACTACCTCGAAGCCATGCAACGCAACGAGCAATCGCCCGCACGGGAGGCACACCGCATGCTGATGGAGATACTGGAGTTTTACAACAAGGACATGTACAACCATTGACACAACAAAGCAGATGTACAACCACCAACTCCACCCCACCCCTCCGCAAGAGAGAGAGAACCAAGAGAAAAGGAACAACTAACTAACCAAATATACATAAATAAAAATGGCAAAAATCACAGGAGCCACAGTCGTAGACACCGACCGGTGCAAAGGCTGTAACCTGTGTGTAGTGGCTTGCCCGCTCAATGTGTTGGAGCTGGCGCCCAAAGAAGTGAACAAAAAGGGCTATCACTTTGCCCGCGAAGCCGTGGCAGACCGTTGCACGGGATGCGCTTCGTGTGCAATCGTATGCCCCGATGGATGTATAACCGTTTACAAAGTCAAAGTGGATGAATAAAAAAGAAATGGAAGAAATCGTATTAATGAAAGGAAACGAAGCCATCGCACATGCCGCCATACGGTGTGGAGCAGACGGCTATTTCGGCTACCCCATCACCCCCCAATCAGAAGTGCTGGAAACATTAGCCGAAGAAAAACCTTGGGAGACCACCGGCATGGTGGTGTTGCAAGCCGAAAGTGAAGTGGCATCAATCAACATGGTATACGGAGGAGCTGCCACCGGAAAACGCGTACTCACCTCATCGTCAAGCCCCGGAGTGAGCCTGATGCAAGAGGGTATCTCATACATAGCCGGAGCCGAACTGCCCTGCCTGATAGTGAACGTGATGCGAGGAGGACCGGGACTGGGCCCCATCCAACCCAGCCAAGCCGACTACTTCCAAAGCGTGAAGGGAGGCGGACACGGCGACTACCGCCTGATAGTGCTCGCACCCGCATCGGTGCAAGAGATGGCTGACTTTGTCGACCTCGCCTTTGAACTCGCATTCAAATACCGTAACCCCGCCATGATACTCTCTGACGGCATCATCGGACAGATGATGGAAAAGGTGACACTGCCCCCCTTCAAGCCACGCCGCACCGAAGAGGAGATAATGGCCGAATGCCCATGGGCAACCACCGGACGGAAGAATGGCAGACGACCCAACATCGTCACCTCACTCGAGCTCGACCCCGCAGAAATGGAAAAACGGAACATCCACCTGCAAGAGAAATACAAAGAAATCGAAGCCAACGAGGTGAGATATGAAGAGATAAACTGCGAAGACGCTGAATACCTGTTTGTCGCATTCGGATCATGTGCACGCATCGCACAAAAGGCAATGGAGGACGCAAGAGCCGAAGGCATCAAGGTGGGACTGCTCAGACCCATCACCTTGTGGCCCTTCCCCTATAAAGCCATCGCCGAAAGAGCCAAGGGGCTGAAGGGCATACTCTCGGTAGAAATCAACGCCGGACAGATGGTGGAAGACATCAAGCTGGCGGTAGAAGGAAACGTACCCGTAGCACACTTCGGACGCCTGGGAGGCATCGTGCCCGCACCCGACGAAGTGGTGGAGGCACTGAAACAAAAAGTAATGCAATAAACAACTGACAACATGAATACCAACCAAGTAAGAGTCATACTCAACATCATCTTCATGATAGGCGCCGTAGCCGCGGTAATCACCTACTTTGCCGTAGAAGACAAGCACGTATTCCTCTATGTGAGCAGTGCCGCCATCTTTGTGAAGATTATCGAGTTTATCTTGCGCTTCATGAGGTTATAACCTGTTAAGAAAAGAAAATCATGACAAAAGAAGATATCATCAAACCCGAAAACGTCGTTTACAAAAAGCCCGCGCTGATGAACGACAACCCCATGCACTATTGCCCCGGATGTAGCCACGGAGTAGTGCACAAACTCGTTGCCGAGGTCATCGAAGAGATGGAAATGACCGACAAGACCGTGGGCGTTTCACCGGTGGGATGTGCCGTATTCGCATACAACTACCTCGACATCGACTGGCAAGAGGCTGCACACGGAAGAGCACCTGCCGTAGCCACCGCCATCAAACGACTGATGCCCGACAAGCTGGTGTTCACCTACCAAGGAGACGGTGACCTGGCATGCATCGGAACCGCCGAATCGATACACGCACTCAACCGGGGAGAACACATCACCATCATCTTCATCAACAACGCCATCTACGGAATGACGGGCGGACAAATGGCACCCACCACACTGGTGGGCATGAAAACCGCCACATGCCCCTACGGACGCGACGTCGACCTGCACGGACACCCGCTGAGAATAACCGAACTGGCGGCAGGACTCAACGGAACGGCATACGTCACACGCCAATCGGTGCACAACGTTGCTGCCATCGGAAAGGCTAAAAAAGCCATCAGAAAAGCCTTTGAAAACTCGATGAACGGAAAAGGCTCAAGCCTGGTGGAGATTGTATCGACCTGCAACTCGGGATGGAAAATGTCACCCGAAAAAGCCAACAAGTGGATGGAAGAAAACATGTTTGCCTACTATCCACTGGGCGACCTCAAAGATACAATCGAGGGATAAACAACTGACACACACTCAAAAAAGAAAGAACGGGGAAACAGACATCCCCCCCAACTAAAAGAAAAAACGCATGCAAAAAGAAGAAATCATCATAGCCGGTTTTGGCGGACAAGGAGTATTGTCGATGGGCAAAATCCTTGCCTACTCAGGACTGATGGAAAACAAAGAGGTGAGCTGGATGCCCGCCTATGGTCCCGAACAACGGGGAGGTACGGCAAACGTCACCGTCATCGTGAGCGACGAGCGCATCTCATCGCCCATCTTGAGCCAATATGATGTGGCCATCATACTGAACCAACCCTCGTTGGAGAAATTTGAAGACAAAGTGAAACCCGGAGGCATACTCATGTACGACGGATATGGCATATCAACCCCTCCGACACGCAAAGACATCAAAGTGTGCCGCATAGACGCCATGGATGCCGCTGCCGAGCTGGGAAACGCCAAAGCATTCAACATGATAGTATTGGGCGGATTGCTGAAACTCAAACCCATGGTGACCATCGAAAGCGTGGTGAAGGCACTGAAAAAGACATTGCCCGAAAGACACCACCACCTCATCCCCATGAACGAAGAGGCCATCCGCAAGGGAATGGAAATTGTGAAAGAAGAAAACCGTTGATAAGAAAAACGTCTTTTTTTTGACTGAAACTATGACACATAGAAGTAAGCCGATACACTACAGCATAGGTAAGCAACTGACCATCATGTTGCTTACCTTGTTTAGTGTATCAGCCATGGCACAAGAGCGCGTTGCAAGAAACATACCCATGGGAATAGGCGATGACTTGGGAAACAATCTGACCGAAGAAGACCGCCTGAGAAACGAAACCGACACCACCACAACAGACATCACAAACGTGCCGGTGGACTTGAACCAGTGGGTAATAGACCCTCTGCTGGGAGAAGTCAAACCCGTAGAGGTGGACACGGCATGGCACCAATTCCAAAACGACCACCTCAACGGTGGCATGAATGGCGAATACAACCACTTGGGAAACATCGGGTCGCCAAGATACACGCGCATCTTCATGGATCAGCCCCTACGCACACAACGCTTCTTCACCGACGTCTACGGACACTTCTACATACCACCCGGCAAATTTCACTTCACCGACACAAAGTCGCCCTTCACAAATCTCAAATACTACAGTGCAGGAAACAAGCTCACCGGAGATGACCACCTGACCGCCTACCTCGCCATCAACGCCAACAAGCGCATCGGAGTGGGCATATTCTTTGACTACCTCTACGGACGCGGACAATACAACAGCCAATCAACCGCATTCTTCAACGCAAGCCTCTACGGATACTACCGGGGAGACAGGTATCAGGCATACCTGCTTGCAAGCAGATACCACCAGAAAATGGCTGAAAACGGAGGTATCACTGACGACAGATACATCACCGACCCACTTGCCATGGCGGAAGGCGAACGCACCTACTCGCCCGAAGACATACCCACACACATGGATCGCACGTGGAATAGAAACGACCATTGGAATGTACTGTTCACACACCGGTATAACCTGGGATTTTACGAAGAAGAGGAGGAAGACTCGGCAAACGTGAAATTCGTACCCGTAACCAGCTTCATACACACCGCTGAAGTACAAACCAATGACCGACGCTTCATCACCTATCAAGAACCCAAAAACTACTACCTCAACAACTATCTGCCCTACGACTCGATTGACCAGACAAAGTACCTGTCAGTAAGAAACACCGCTGCCATCGCCCTCTGCGAAGGATTCAACAAATGGGCACAAGCGGGACTTGCGGCTTTCATCACCTACGAATACCGACACTTCACCCTGCCCGACTCGATACCCGGAAGCGGAAGAGAGCGCACATCGAAATACAAAGAAAACGTAATCACCATAGGCGGACAACTGACACGCAAGCAGGGCAAATTGCTCAACTATCGGGTGACCGGAGAAACCGTCATAGCCGGAGAAGACTTGGGACAATTCAGCATCGACGGAGAGGCACAACTCAACTTCCGACTCTTTAAAGACACCGCCAACTTCGAGGCTAAAGCCTACGTGAAGAATACAAACCCTGCCTTCTACTACCGCCACTATCACTCGCAACACTACTGGTGGGACAAGAACGACCTCGACAAAGAGTTTCGCACGCGCATCGAAGGAACATTCAACTTAGGGAAAACAAAAACCAACCTGAGAGTGAGCGTTGAAAACATCAAAAACTTCACCTACCTTGCCAACCTCAGCCAACCACGATACGACCAGCAAGGAGCCATCAACGGATATGAAAACGCCATCGGAGTGGCACAAGCCGGCGAAAACATACAGGTGTTCAGCGCATGCCTCAAGCAAGATTTCAAGCTCGGCATATTCCACCTCGACAACGAAGTGACCTACCAAAAGAGCAGCAACAACAAGGTGTTGCCCCTGCCCGAATTGTCGACCTACCATAACCTCTACATGAAGTTCAAACTCGCCAAAGTGTTGAGCATGGAGATGGGAGCCGACCTGCGCTATTTCAGTGCATACGACGCACCCGACTACTCACCCGCATTGGGGCAATTCTACCAACAAAACCCCGCCAACAGCATAGAAATAGGTGACTATCCCATCATCAACGTATACATCAACGCACACCTCAAGCGCACACGCTTCTACGTGATGATGTATCACGTAAACCAAGGGATGGGAGACTCAAACTACTTCTTGGCACCACACTACCCCATCATGCCACGCACCTTCCAATTGGGACTCTCGTGGAATTTCTTTGACTAACCCCCTACACCGCACCCATGCAACAAAGAAAGAGATTGAACAAGTATGTAGCCATCGGAGTTGTCATCGCCCTCGTACTCACATGGAAAATGAAAAGTCGTGAAGAGGAACCTCCCACACGCGACTACTCCGAAATTGCACAAGAAGGCATCTTGCGCATCACCACCCGCTATGGAGCCGGCACCTACTACATCAACCAACTCGATAGCACCGACGGATTTCATTACCTGAAAGCCAAAGAGTTTGCACAAGCACAAGGATGGAAACTGGAAGTCATACCCGAAATGGACATGAAACGGCAAAAAGAGTTGTTGGCGAGCGGGAAAGTTGACCTCATAGCCGACAACCTGCTATTAAACTCCAATCCCGACACCACGATAAGGTATACAACCCCACTACACATCGACCACCCAATCATCATACAGAGAAAAGAGACAGAAGACACCCTCTGCCAATACCTGAAAAGTCAGGTAGACCTGCGGGGAAAAACCGTGTGCATACCCGCCGGCTCACCTTTCAGACAACGCATCATACACCTGATGGAAGAGATTGGAGACACCATCTACATTGAAGAGATGGAACGCTATGGCACCGAGCAACTGATGGCAATGGTGGCATACGGAGACCGGTGCTATGCGGCATGTGAAGAAGAGATTGTAAAGGCACACATAGATAGTTTCCCAAACCTCGACACACGCCTCGCACTCGGATTCAACCAATTTTACGCATGGGGAGTATCACCTGACGCTACGACATTGCTCGATAGCCTCAACCAATGGATTACCCGCCAAAAGGCAACCAACAAACGATAATATTCACCCAAAAAGAGAATACAGAAATGGTATACATGGAAGTGGCATTTGCCATCACACCCAATACAGAGATTGCACAAGACATACTTGCGGCACAAACAGGAGAGATAGGTTTTGAAAGTTTTGTAGAAACGCCCGAAGGCATAAACGGGTACATCCCGCTAAAACTCTACAACGAAGAGGAGCTGAAAGAGGTAATTGCCAACTTCCCCCTGCCCGACACAAACATCACCTATCAGGCAGAAGAGCAAGAAGACAAAGACTGGAATGAAGAGTGGGAGAAAAACTTCTTCCAACCCATCGTCATAGCTGAAAGATGTGTGATACATAGCACCTTCCACAAAGAGATACCACCCATGGAGTATGATATCCTGATACATCCACAAATGTCATTCGGCACCGGACATCACGAAACCACCAACCTGATAGTGAGTCGCTTGCTGGAGACAGAACTGGAGGGAAAATCGGTGCTTGACATGGGATGCGGCACCTCCATCCTTGCCATCCTGGCTTCGAAACGAGGAGCAACCCCCATCACCGCCATCGACATCGATGACTGGTGTGTATCAAACTCTGCCGACAACATCCGCCTTAACCATATCGACAACATCAATGTACGGTTGGGAGATGCAAACCTGCTACGCAACGAACGTCCCTGCTTCGACCTCATCATTGCCAACATCAACCGAAACATCCTCATATCCGACATGGACGCTTACGCCCTATGCATGACGAAAGGAAGCCGCATCTATCTCAGCGGATTTTACGTTGACGACATACCTGCCATCAAAGAGGCATTGCAACGTAATGCACTCACTTACATCGAACATCACGAAAACAACCGGTGGGCAATGGTTATTGCCGAAAAGAGAGAGTAAACAACAGACAGCTTGCTGATGCTAAAGCGATGGATATAACCGTAAGAGAGGACGAACAAACAGAGACGGACACACACCATCACTCGGATGCGATGGTCATCTTCATCAACTCTTCCAAACTTCCATTGAAGACATCAAGGTCAACCTCACCATCCACTCCGTCGAGGCGTCCCATATCGGTGTGTTGCCAAAACTTCCACACCCCTTTGTAAGAAAGCTCAGGCACATAGTAATGGGCAATCCAATAGGGATAATCATCGAAGAACGGGTCGTTCAGGTAATCTTGTCTGAAACTGGACGATGCATAGATAATAGGTTTCACCCCATAGTGTTTTTCAACGAGAGTCAACCATACGCGTGCACCTTGTTGCAACTCTTCGCGCCCCCCTTTTCCCAGCACCTCCACATCAAGCACCGGTGGCAAATCTCCCGGCTCGAGACGCACTTCACGCATAAACAATTGGGCTTGCAACTGAGCCGAGACCTCGGGACGAAAGAAATGATAGGCACCACGCACCAAACCACATTCACGCGCTGATGCAAAATTGGCTTGAAAAGTCTTGTCTACAAAATCTCCTCCCTCGGTAGCCTTCATAAACACAAAATTGATAGGAGCATCGTGGTAAGCAGCCAAACTCAACTTCGCCCAATCGATGCGTCCCTGATGGTGCGACACATCCAATCCATGCACCCGTGAACGGTGGAAAAAGAGTTCACGCTCACGTTTACCCTCTAAATAGGGATTAAAAAAGAAAAACCATACAACCAGCAGATAAGCTAAAGCAACCAACCCTGTACCTGTCCACACCACCCAAGGCGACAACTCACCATGACGGAAAAAGAGACGCTTCCACCAGCTTGCTTTCACCTCCTCGTCGCCTCCACGCCTCTTTTGCGAGGTACGGGGCTTCACCCGTTTTTTAGAAGATGAGGCAGCACGCGATTCGCCCCTTTTCACCGAAGCATTTGTTTTTCGGGGTCTCACCGATTTCTGATTTGCCATCTGACTATAATATGATTCTTTTTTTCACCTTATATAATATAAAAGCCGAAAGCTCACGAGTAATGGTCTTTACCCATATCGGTGAGCCTCGGCTCTCTCTGTTTTTTTTGCACCTTGCCACACATTTTACACCACATATATAATATATAATTGTGGCAAGACACAACTTTCATAAACGAACGACATCAAAAAAAAGAATCCTCGGCTTACCTGTCACTAAAGGCAAACAAGCCTGGATTCCTTTTCATGTTTTTATGCCATTACTTTCCTTGCTCTAAAGCCAATGTCTTGGTCGGTTGGTCACACACCTCAGTAGGACCAAAATATTGGATAGGACCCGGATATACATAAGAGGTCTCTACCGCCCATTTATCGCGTTGAGCGGCAAAAGCCTTGAATGGTGCACCATCCAACTTAACCAATGCTTTCTGTATAACCGGCTTCATCTCACCATTACGACGCTCCATATTCATCATCATAGTGATAGGCACACCACCGGCAATCCACTCTGCCGCCGGAGCCGTAGTATTGCGCACCGATGACATATAACCAGTCTTTCCATTGGCAATCAACATAGAAGCGGTATATCCCAAAGCATAGCAATAGTCAGCATCATAGTTTGAAGGAGCAGCACAACGACCCTCATATCCAAAGAAGTGATGCAATGCCGCAAACTTACCCACGAACTTGCCCTCTTCTTTCCATTGAGCCAATTTCTTGCCCACCATCTCTGAAAGTAACTTCTCAGTCTCGATGAGTGACACCTGTACATTTCCGTGGGGGTCACGATCAAGTGACAACTGACGGGCTACACCTTCAGGAAGTGAAGCATAAATAGCGGCATTCTCTTCAGAAAGTTTAGAGATTATCCATTCGCGTTGAGCGCTCTTTTTAATCATTGCAAACTCTTTGTTTGAAGCCAACAGGTCGTTCAATTCGGCAATCAGCTTCTTCATAGCAGGGATAAATTCAACCAATCCTTCGGGAATCAATACCGTACCAAAATTGTTTCCTTGTGCGGCACGAGCAGCCACTGCTTGAGCAATATAAGTCACCACTTCGTCGAGCGACATGTTCTTTGCTTCTACCTCTTCTGAAACAATACATACGTTAGGTTGAGTCTGCAAAGCACACTCTAACGCGATGTGAGAAGCCGAACGTCCCATCAACTTGATGAAATGCCAATATTTACGTGAAGAGTTGCAATCGCGTTGAATGTTACCAATCACCTCAGAGTATACCTTACATGCCGTATCAAAACCAAATGAAGTCTCAATCATCTCGTTTTTCAAGTCACCATCAATCGTCTTAGGACATCCGATAACCTGCACACCATAATTTTTAGCGGCATAATATTCAGCCAACACACAAGCATTGGTGTTTGAATCATCACCTCCAATAATCACCAGCGCTTTGATATCCAACTCTTTCAGGATTTCATATCCCTTTTCAAACTGTTCTTCTTTCTCTAACTTCGTACGTCCTGAGCCGATAATGTCAAAACCTCCGGTATTGCGGTATTCATCAACGATTTCAGCCGTCAACTCCATATACTTGTGGTCAACCAATCCGCCAGGTCCTAAAATAAAGCCATAGAGACGGCTATCTTTATTGAGAGCCTTGATGCCATCAAACAAGCCTGAAATCACATTGTGTCCACCCGGTGCCTGACCACCTGAAAGGATTACACCCACATTGATGGCAGGATACTCTTTCTGTTCGCCCTCAACA
Source organism: Bacteroidaceae bacterium (assembly GCA_017472635.1). GTDB lineage: Bacteria > Bacteroidota > Bacteroidia > Bacteroidales > Bacteroidaceae > Phocaeicola_A. Next base: position 9,433 of record JAFUPU010000009.1, on the reverse strand, counting down.
AACTGAATCAAAGGCATACCATAGGTGTTAGGAAACAATTTCTTTATCTCTGCTTGATCGGCTACTGACTGGGTTGCCTCACCTTCTTTCACACTCACAGCACCACGCAAAGCCAAAGGCAATTTGGGCTGATAAGCGGCTCTTGCAATTTGCAATGCACTCTTTGTCATACAATCTAAATGATTAATTTTGTTATCGTTATTCTTTTTACTTATCAAGTCATTGAATTCGCTTGATTACTTGTCAAGTCCTCGAATTCGCTTGCAAAGTTCGTACTTTTTTCAGATAACTTCAAACAAAGAAAGAGGCAAAAGTATTGTTCCGGCTCATTTTTTAAGTCTTATAAGTCATAAAGAAACACTCTTTACGCTTTTTGCAAAGAAGAGATGACAGAATCAAAAGATAAAACAATCATCTTTTACGCTTGCCCTTCAGAAGCCAACAAGACATTAAAAAAAAACACTTGACCACAACTTCCCCCCCATCGACCAACTGTAATACGGGGCAAGCACAAACACCTTACTGTCCTTTTTAAGAAGTAAAAACGAACAAAACTCCAGATAAATCGACCATTTTTTCTCAGCCTCACACAAAAGTCAAACAAAAACGCCTTTTTGTAAAATAAAAGATGTAACTTTGAAGCGCGAAATAGTTCGCAAAACCTATAAAACAACGAATCTTATGGCAAAAAGAAGAGAATTAAAAAAAGAAATTCATCGTATATTCGACGCGATACTTTGGGAATGTATACTGACAAGTTGCATCAAAGCTGATGTAGATAAAGAGAAACTCGCCCAAATCGAAGTGAAAACATTGGAGCATTATTGCGACTTGCTTTGTCGCGTAAGTCACACCCAACCGGGCGAGGTGAAGGTCTTCTACAAAAAATTACGTGCTGACATGGCTAAAGCGACCTCTGAGATTTTTGAAGAAATCAGCAACCTACACTCATAAGAATGAGAAGAAAAATCTGCCAATTCCTATATTATAAAGTATTAGGGTGGAAAACCGAAGTAACGGTACCTGACTATGACAAATATGTCATCTGTTGCGGACCTCACACCAGCAATTGGGACTTGTTTTACGGCAAATTGTTTTATGCGGCGATAGGACGCAAAACCCAGTTCATGATGAAAAGTGAATGGTTCTTTTGGCCTTTAGGAGTCATGTTCAGAGCCATCGGAGGCATCCCCGTACGACGGGGCAAACGCAATTCGTTGGTCGAACAAATGGTGCAACTTTGCAACGAAAGCAAAATCTTCCATTTGGCTATTACCCCAGAAGGTACACGCTCGGCAAATCCTAACTGGAAGAAGGGATTCTACTACATAGCCCAACAAGCTGATATACCCATTGTACTCATCGGCATTGACTATGCAAAGAAAACCATCTATTGCAACAAAGTGTTGACTCCGTCAGGCGACATAAATAAAGATATGCAAGAGATCAAGCAACATATCAGCCAATACAAAGGGAAACATCCTGAGAATTTTGCCATTTAGTCACTCTTCTCAATAGGAAAGGGATTGAACCATACAAAGAGACGTATGAGGTAAAGAAAATATCCAAAGAACAGACAGGCGGCTACCATCCTTGACGCTCCCACATCAGACGAGCACAGGCATACCCCTCGTTGTAGAGTGCGGTAAGTTTGGTGGTATCTTTCTCCATCCTTTTGACATTCAAAGGACGTTCAGGACGAATGACCCACACCTTACCTTCGCGTTCAAGCCGGTCAACCAGGTCAAGTTGTTTGTTGTACAGTTCAGCACGCCTGTTCAATACGGTGCGCAACTGAGGATATTTTCGATAGATAAAAGGGGGTATTTTTATACCTCCTTCATGTTTTCTATACCCTTTATTACGAGTGAGCACCACCACGTTGGTCTGATATCCTTGGCTGATTGCACGCTCTACAGGTATAGAATCGACAATCCCTCCATCCAACATGGGGAGGTTATCCACATACATAATCGGACAAACATAAGGCAAGCTTGCTGATGCCTTAACTATATCAATCAACCTGCGAGGATCTGCTTTTTCTTCGAGATAGCAGGCCTCGCCTGTAAGACAATTGGTAGTTACCATCTCAAACCGCATAGGATTGCGGAAATAATCGGCATACGAGAATGGCAAAATATGCTCGGTAAACTGATGATACAACATGTCCATATCTAAAATGCTATGTTGTTTCCACAAATGATGCAAACCAATATAATCATATTTCTCAAGCAAATCAATATTGCTGAATTTAGCGCGTCCACGTTGATGCGACACATATGAAACGCCATTACATGCGCCCGCTGAAACACCCACTCCATAAGGGAAAGAAACCCCTTTGTCCATAAAGAAGTCAAGCACTCCACTTGTGAACGTGCCACGCATCCCCCCTCCCTCGAGTACAAGCCCTATTTTTTGTTGTTCAAACATTGTATCTATTAGCTATTCATTTCCTTTACAACAACAAAAATAGTATATTTTAGTTTAAACTCCCTAAAAAAAAGAGAGCATTTCAAATTTATTAGCTATTTTTGCAAAGTTTACAGAAATCAGATTAACACATTTACCTATCATCATGTTTGAAGCGAATATATATATCGAACGTCGAAACACCCTTCGCAAGTTAGTTGGGAATGGACTGATTTTGTTGTTGGGAAACGATGAAGCACCGGCAAACTACCCTGCCAATTGCTACCATTTCCGCCAAGACAGTTCTTTTCTTTACTATTTTGGATTAAACACTCCCAAACTTGCAGGTTTAATAGACACCAACACAGAAAAAGACTATCTGTTTGGTGACGATTTCACCATGGACGACATCATTTGGATGGGTCCACAACCAAGCATCGCCCAACAAGGTGCAAGTGTAGGCATAACCGAAACCGCCCCACTCAACCAATTGCCCATAGTAATAAAACGAGCAATAGAAAAGGGAGAAAAGATACACTTTTTGCCAGCCTACCGCGCTGATAACCGACTTTGGCTCGAAGAGTTGACAGGCATACGAACGATTGACCTGCCCAACCATACATCCATTGAACTGATTAAAGCAATCGTCAAACAACGTTCTATTAAAAGCGAATTGGAAATTGTTGAAATAGAACGGGCATGTGACATCGGATATGAGATGCATACCACAGCCATGCGCATGTGTAAACCCGATGTTAAAGAACAACTTATAGCCGGCACCATCGAGGGTATTGCATTAGCACATGGTGCCGGGGTATCATTCGCCAGCATCCTTTCTATGCATGGTGAAACATTACACAACCATAACCACGACAACCTGCTCGAGCCCGGACGGTTGATGCTGGTGGATGCCGGTGCAGAAACAAATAGCAACTATTGTTCTGATTTTACCCGAACAATCCCTGTAGGCGGACGATTCAACGAACAACAAAAATCGATATACAACATTGTGGTTGCTTGCCACGACCACGCGATTAATGTGGCTCGCCCGGGAGTGACTTGGAAACAGGTACATTTGGACGTTTGCAACGTCTTGGCACAAGGGTTGAAAGATGTAGGTCTCATGCGAGGAAACACCGAAGAGGCGGTAGCAGCCGGAGCACACGCCCTATTCATGCCCCATGGATTGGGACACATGATGGGACTTGACGTACATGACATGGAAGATTTGGGACAGATTTATGTAGGATTTGACGACGAAATACGTCCTTCTGACCAATTTGGTTTAGCATCACTACGCATGGGACGCCGCCTGCAAGAAGGATTCGTCATCACCGACGAACCCGGATGCTATTTCATTCCTGCCCTCATCGACCAATGGAAAGCTGAAGGCAAACACAAAGAGTTCCTCAACTACGAAGAAATAGAGAAGTTCAAAGGATTTGGAGGCATACGTTTGGAGGATGACATACTCATAACCGCCAACGGCTCACGTTTTTTGGGCAAAAAACGCATTCCTTTATATATAAACGAAGTGGAAGAGATTATGAACAATTAAAATTAATCAAATAAATAATATGAAAAAAAGTTTAGCACTTGCTGCCATTGGGTTATTTGCCCTGACGGCTACAGCCCAAGAGGCAAAAAAAGACACTACAGATTTTATCTTCACTACCATTAAAGAGAATCCTATAACCTCTATCAAAGACCAACACCGTGCCGGCACATGTTGGAGCTATTCGGCGTTAGGATTTATTGAAGCCGAACTTCTGCGCATGGGCAAAGGTGAATATGACTTCTCTGAAATGTATATTGTCTACAACACTTATATGGATCGGGCAGACAAAGCCATACGCACCCACGGAGATGCCTCTTTTTCACAAGGAGGTTCATTTTACGACGTACTCTACGGCATGAAGACTTTTGGTCTTGTTCCCGAGGCTGAGATGCGTCCTGGAGTCATGTATGGCGACACCTTGTCAAACCATAACGAATTGTCTGCCGTAACCGATGCTTACGTAGAAGCCATAGCAAAAGGTTCATTGAAGAAACTTCAACTTTCTCCCGAAGACGGCACCCCTCTGTGGAAAAAGGGATTGGCTGGGATATACGACGTGTATTTAGGCAAACGCCCTGAAAAATTCACCTACAAAGGAGTGGAATACACCCCACAATCATTCTATGAATCAACAGGTCTCAATGCCGATGACTACGTGTCGTTAACCTCTTACACACATCATCCCTTTTACAGTTCGTTCGTTATCGAAATCCCCGACAACTGGCGTTGGGCAAGTTCATACAACCTGCCAATCGACGAACTGATGGAAGTCTTCGACAATGCCATCGAAAAAGGTTATACTATAGCATGGGGTTCCGATGTCAGTGAAGAGGGATTCACCCGCAATGGTATCGCCGTATTGCCTGATATTGAAAAAGCACAAGAATTGGGCGGCTCAGACATGGCACGCTGGTTAAAGATGTCTGCTGCCGAAAAACAATCGGTAATCACACGTCCACAACCCCAGAAATGGTGTACACAAGAAGAGCGCCAAGCCGGATACGACAATCGCGAAACAACCGACGATCATGGCATGTTAATCTATGGTACGGCAAAAGATCAGTTAGGAAACGATTATTACTTAGTGAAAAACTCATGGGGAAAAGCCGGGAAATACGAAGGCATATGGTATGCCTCAAAAGCTTTCGTCAGATATAAGACAATGAACATCATTGTACATAAAAATGCCATTCCCAAGCATATCTTAAAGAAACTTAATCTCAAGTAAGATTCTATATATTTTAATTAAAAAAAGCGCAATTCTATTATTTTAACCCGCGAATTGCGCTTTTTTTCTTGTTTTTTTTCTATCTTTACCCGTTCAAATGCGTTTTGTAGCCCAAAAGCAATCAAAACAACTATTTTTCAAGGAGTTTTAAGAGCAAAGAAACTCCCTGTCATTGAGTTAGATAAAAAGAAAAAAAACAAAATATAAATGAATAACAAATGGATTTATCAACCACCTACCAACGAAGACAAAGAAGCTGCTAAGGAGCTATCAAAGCAAATTGGTATTAGTCCAATCCTTTGTCAACTCTTGAGAGAGCGTGGAATAACCAACGCTGATGAAGCCAAACGTTTCTTTCGCCCCCACTTGAGCGAATTACACGATCCATTCCTCATGAAAGACATGGATAAAGCTGTAAACCGCCTCAACCAAGCCATGGGACGAAAAGAGAGGATTTTGGTCTATGGAGATTATGACGTAGATGGCACTACCGCTGTTGCATTGGTTTACAAATTCCTGCAACAGTTCTATTCAAACATAGACTACTACATCCCCGATCGGTACAACGAAGGGTATGGAGTAACGTTCAAAGGGGTAGACTATGCAGAAGAGACAAATGTCAAGTTAGTGATTGTGCTTGATTGCGGCATCAAAGCCATAGACGAAATTGAGTATGCACGCCAAAAAGGTATTGATTTTATCATCTGCGACCATCACGTCCCCGATGATGAATTACCTTCAGCCGTAGCCATTCTCAACGCCAAACGTCTTGATGCAACCTATCCCTACCCTCACCTTTCGGGATGTGGAGTCGGTTTCAAGTTTATGCAGGCTTTCGCCATCGACAATGGTATCGACTTCTCTATGTTGACTCCTTTACTCGATTTGGTAGCTGTCAGTGTAGCATCTGACATTGTCCCTATTATGGGAGAAAATCGTATACTCACCTACCATGGGTTGCGACAACTCAACTCCAATCCCAGTGTCGGATTAAGAGCCATCATCGAAGTGTGTGGTCTTTCTGATCGTGAAATCACCATCAGCGACATTGTCTTCAAGATAGGACCACGCATCAATGCTTCCGGACGCATACAAAACGGAAAAGAGGCGGTAGATCTTTTAACCGAAAAAGATTTCAAGGCTGCCATCGAAAAAAGCAACCAGATAAACCAATACAACGAGACCCGGAAAGACCTTGATAAAGCCATGACCGAGGAGGCGAATAAAATCGTAGAGAAACTCGAAGATTTGTCACATCGGCGAAGCATCGTCATCTTTAACGAAGATTGGCACAAAGGGGTTATTGGAATCGTTGCATCAAGACTCACTGAAATTTATTACCGTCCGGCAGTAGTGCTTACCCGCACGGGAAATATGGCTACAGGTTCAGCACGTTCTGTTTCCGGATTCGATGTGTACAAAGCCATCGAACATTGCCGGGATTTGCTTGAAAACTTTGGCGGACACACCTATGCTGCCGGTTTGTCTATGAAAATCGAGCATGTCGAGGAATTCACCCGACGTTTTGAAGAATACATCGCCAAACACATTCTGCCCGAACAGACAAGGGCTACCATCAACATCGATGCCAAGCTTGATTTCAAGGACATTACGCCCAAGTTCTTCAACGACCTGAAACGCTTTAATCCTTTCGGACCGGATAATCAGAAGCCCATATTCTGCACCAACCATGTTTACGATTATGGCACAAGCAAAGTCGTCGGTCGTGAACAAGAACACATAAAGTTAGAGTTGGTAGACAACAAGTCAAACAATGTAATGAACGGCATAGCCTTCGGACAAAGTTCGCAGGCCAGATACATCAAGACCAAACGGGCTTTCGACATCTGCTATTCAATCGAAGAGAATACCCACAAATACGGCGAGGTGCAACTACTCATCGAAGACATCAAACCCTGTAGAGAAAACGAATAGACAAAATCTTGCATGGCTGGTTGCGAGGCACTCCTCGCCCACTCCACCCCATGCAAGATTTTACTTTTTAACTTTAGACCTTTTATGAGTTATCTCGAGATACTCCAACGATATTGGGGATACTCCTCTTTTCGGGGCATACAAGAAGATATCATTACCAGCATCGGAAGCGGTAAAGACACATTAGGATTGATGCCTACCGGAGGGGGAAAATCCATCACTTTTCAGGTGCCGGCTCTGGCACAAAAAGGTCTGTGCTTAGTCATCACTCCGCTGATAGCCCTGATGAAAGACCAAGTGCAAAACCTCAAACGACGAGGCATCAAAGCCACCGCCATCTATAGCGGAATGGCACAACAAGAGATTATCATCGCGTTAGAGAATTGCATCTATGGCAACTACAAGTTTCTCTACATATCCCCCGAGCGGCTCTCTTCTGAACTATTCCTTGCCAAGCTCAGACACATACCGGTCAGTTTCATCACCGTAGACGAGTCACACTGCATTTCCCAATGGGGATATGATTTCCGACCGGCATACCTGAAAATAGCAGAAATCAGGAAACAAGTCCCACATGCTCCCATATTGGCACTGACCGCTACGGCAACCCCCGAAGTGGTAAAAGACATCCAACATCGGCTGAACTTCAAGCAAGAGAATGTGTTCAGCATGAGTTTCGAGCGAAAAAACCTGGCTTATGTGGTCCGGCATACCGAAAACAAAGAAAAAGAACTGCTCCACATATTACAGCGAGTACCGGGTACAGCCATCGTTTACACCCGCAGCAGGAACCGGACACGAGAAATTGCCGAATTGTTAATACGAAACCAGGTAACAGCAGAATTTTACCATGCCGGATTAAACAACGAAGAAAAAGATGAACGGCAGAAACGTTGGCAAAACGACCTATCACGGGTAATTGTCGCAACCAACGCATTCGGCATGGGAATAGACAAACCCAACGTACGACTGGTCATACACATCGATATGCCCGACTCACCCGAAGCCTATTTCCAAGAGGCTGGGCGTGCCGGACGTGACCAACAGCCGGCATTTGCCGTACTTCTCACCTCGCCACGCGATCCTCAAACCTTACGACAACGCATTTCGACGACATTTCCCGACAAAGATTTCATCCGACAAATCTACGAACACCTGTGTTTTTATTACCAGATAGCAATAGGGGGAGGTGCCGGTGAAACACACGAATTCGACATCAACAAGTTCTGCCGCTATTTCAAGCACTACCCGGTACCCACAGATAGCGCTTTGAGAATCCTGACACAAGCCGGATATATTGAATACACCGATGCCGAAGACAATGCATCGCGATTGAAATTCACCATCCAGCGCGATGAAATCTATTCACTACATGAAGAGCCCCAAAGTGAAGAGTTGATACGTGTGCTTCTAAGAACCTACAGCGGTATTTTTACCGATTTTGCCTTCATCGATGAAGACCTGTTGGCAAGGCTCACCCAAACTTCCCATCGCGAAGTTTACACATTGCTGATGTCGCTCAGCCACCGACACATCGTTCTATATATTCCACAGAAACGTATCCCACACATACATTACCTGCGCCACCGCGAAGAGACTGAAAGAGTCGTCCTCTCAAAGGAGGTATACGAACAACGCAAGCGCAATTTCGAGCACCGCATAAAATCAATGATTGAGTATGCCACCTCTACCGACAAATGCCGCAGTCGCATGCTGCTCCAATATTTCGGAGAATTGAACGACCGGAATTGCCTTCAATGCGACGTCTGTAAGAGCAAACATGCCGAAACCGGCATTTCTGCCGGACTCTTCAACGAGGTGAAAGAGCGGATAAAAGAGAAATTGGCAAGAGAAAGTTCCTTCTTCCTGTCCCCTTTTTGCGAAGAGATGCACCCTGTATGCCCTCAAGACAAACTTATCACCATCCTTCGTTTTCTCAATGCCAATGGAGAAATCAACATCGATGGAGAGGTCATTAAAGAGGGGCGTTAAGGAAAGATTGCCAACTCAAGACTGAATGCTTACTTTTGTTGTAGCAAGGAAGAATCGGTCTCTTAATACTTGCAGATTGATTGACCAACAACAAAAAAGAGCTGTCGGGATTACATTCAGATAATTTGCTCTGGTTCTTCTTGTAATTTCCGAATCGTTTCTTAGAGAAACAAAAATATCCATAATCATCTCTCCAACTGTTTTTTGGAGAAAAACAAGAGACCTGCTGTAAAACATGTTTTTACCTCCTCACCACTCGGTATCCGTTGCAATACTTGGTGTGTACGCGCTGTCCGAGGGTGGGGAGCAGG
>JAFUPU010000072.1 GCA_017472635.1 Bacteroidaceae bacterium | reverse complement strand
TCCTTCAAAAACAAAAGCGTTTCAAGGCCGAGTATGTGGGAATGAGTCTGGATGACATGTAACAATCCCCCCTATACCTTATTATATATATAAGCAAACATGCAAGCAGCACATTCGTCTACACTTCTAAGCGAAGCGTCACTCCTACACTCCTATACTCCTGAAAGTTGAATTATATATATTGGCAACATACGAAAAACTTCTCGGAAAACTTTGAAACGAGCCATCTGCGTTGTATCTTTGTGGCTCGTTAAAGAAACCATTAAAAACTAAGGCAAAATGAACGAAGTAATCGATTTTAGCCAAATGCCGAATACGTTCGGCACATGCAACGTGACAAACTGCCCATTGGCAGAGACTTGTCTGCGCCACTTGGCACACGACAAAGTGAGCAGCAAGGATCCATTCATCAGCGTACTGAATCCCAAATGGCTGGCCCAACAGAAGAAGAGATGCCAATTCTACCTGAAGAACGAGCCTGTGAAACGGGCACGCGGATTCAAGCGCCTGTTAGAAATTATCCCTGCAGGAAAAGTCGGAAGTTTCCGCACGGCACTCCTCTCCCGAATGGGCTACAGGCGGTATTACCAAGCCCGCAAGGGAGAAATCCTACTGACGGAAGCCGAAGAGAACATGGTTATCAAACAGGCCAAACGGTTCGGGGTGGTAATGGATGACTACTTCGACAAGCATGAAGTGGTGCTCATGTGGCACCACGAATAAATGCAGCACACTATACCAATCTCATTCCATAAAGTAACACATTTCCAAACCTTTAAGTATTGATCTGTTTACACACTGTCTGTAAGTGTGTTTACATATCCACTGTAAGTGTGCTTACATGCCCGTTGTATGTCTGCTTACCCCGCGTGGTAAGCACTCTTACAGTAGGTATGTAAGCATACTTACAGTATGATTTAATCATCATGTAAACATAAACAATTACAAATCAATAAGTAAGTAGTTCACGTTATCAGTATTTGGGGTTGATGATATTGAACAGTTCCTCTTTGTTAACGTAATCACCAATTCTGTTCACTCCTCAAAAGACCATTATATAAAAAAGAATACACTCCACTTCTCTTTTTTACATACAAATCTGCATATTTGCTAATTTATTCATACCTTTGTGCCATTGAATTGTACAAACATATCAACAACCTAAACTTACAAATCCCATGAGAAAAAATTGGCTATTACTCTCAGTCATGGCACTGACGGCTTTACCACAGGTAATGCAGGCGCAAGACACGCGCGAACGCAACTATTACTTTGAAATACTAGAACCCCGACACGAAACCAAACCACAGGTGCAGGGCTTTGCCACCGAACGGGTGAAGGAACAGCTCGACCGTGGATTGGCAGCTGCCCCTACGGCTGACGGGAAGGGCATCCACGTAGGATGGCGCTTGTTGGAAAGTGACCCAGCGGAGGCGTCGTTTCACCTCTATCGCTCTGTCAACAGCAAGCAGAAACGACTGACAAAGAAGCCACTGAAAGATGTGTGCGACTTCACCGACTTGCAACCGGCCGAAGGAAAGGCCGAATACTGGGTGACGGTACTTGACAAGAAAGGAAAGGTCATCAGTACGTCCGAGAAATTGAGCGTAGAAAAACCCATATTGACAAATTACCGCTCCATCAAATTGAAGAATCCCAACACACGGGTTGGTAAAGTGGCCGTGGCCGACCTGAATGGCGACGGTACCTACGACTACATCATCCGCACACCGGACAGTAATGTTGACCCCGGTATGGGAGGAAACCTTGACGGACGCACCTATCAGATTGAAGCCTATTTGAGCGACGGCACTTTCCTATGGTCGAAAGATTTGGGACAAGGCATTGAGCCGGGTGTATGGTATTCGCCCTTCATCGCCTACGACTTCAATGGTGACGGCAAGGCCGAAGTGGCCCTGAAGACGGCTCCTGCCGATGCCAAGCGCAACGACAAGGGGCGTGTGGATAGCGGAGAAGAGTATCTGAGTGTATGGGACGGCATGACCGGACGTGAAATGGCCCGTGTGGATTGGCCCGAACGCAACGACCGGTACGGCAACCTTGTCCGTCAGAACCGCAACCAGATAGGCATGGCCTTCCTTGATGGGAAGACACCCTATATACTCGCTTGCCGAGGAACCTACAAACTGATGGTGGTGGATGCCTGGGAATTGAAAGGCGAAAAACTGGTACGTGCCTGGCGATGGGACGGTGATGAGGAGAACCCCATCATCCGTAGTATGGGTGCACACAGCATGGTGAGCGGCGACGTAGATGGTGACGGACGCGATGAGATGCTACTCGGCTCGTGCATGATTGACGACAATGGTACGGCTCTGTGGTCAGCCGGACTCGGACATCCCGACAAAGTGTATCTGACCGACATCGACCCCGAACGACCGGGCATGGAGGTATTCCTCTGCCTGGAGCCTTTCCACACGAACAGACGCGGTGTCTGCATGGTAGATGCCAAAACCGGCGCACAAGTATGGAATATCAACCACGAAACCAAACACGTGGGCAACGGTATGGTGGCCGACTTTGACCCGACACACAAGGGACTTGAATGCTTTGCATCGGAGGATTCCAAGGGAGGAAGCAGCGACAAGTATCTGTTGACGGCTAACGGCCAATACATCCGACGCAACGAAGACGTACCTCCCTGCGGAAGCTGGGTGTGGTGGGATGCTGACCTGTTGCGCGAAACCATGCAAGCTCCACCCATGAGCCGTGAAGAGATGGCCGAACGCTGGCGTAGCGGGAAACCCATCGGGCAAAACATTGTCAAATGGGCCGACAAGACTGTTGTTGACGGTGGTATCGAAGGAAGCCTGCAACTGATAGCCGACCTCTATGGCGACTGGCGCGAGGAACTGGTGACGTCGCTCCCCGGCGAACTACGTATCTACACCACCTCTATTCCTGCAAAAGACCGCCGCATTACGCTCATGCAAGACGGCATCTACCGTAGCTACGTGGCTCACCGCTCTATGGGATATCCGCAAGCACCGGTGCCATCATACTATTTGGGAGAATAGTTCAAAGAAAAGGAGGATACAAAGACAGTTTTCCCTTCTTTTAGAACAAAATCTTATAAAATGTCAGCTTTTCATTGAAAAAACTGACATTTTTCTTTTGCGGTTCAAAAATTATCTCTACCTTTGCGCCGTTAAAAACAAAAATAACAAAGAAAAAAAGACAATGAACCAAACATTCAACATTATTAGCCTGCTAAGCATTATTATTCTACTAGGTCATCTGGTGGGGAGTGAGTGCTATGCGGTATGTTGAACCTGATGTTTGGTGCAAGATACAAGACAAGAAAAAAAAGCAAGAAAGCCTTTCTCACTTCCCCGTGTGAAAGGCTTTTTTGTTTGCATTCAAAAAAGGAACAAACAATAAACTATATATATAATAAGGTAAAGAACTATGAGCGACAGATTATTCATTTTCGACACGACCCT
>JAFUPU010000071.1 GCA_017472635.1 Bacteroidaceae bacterium | reverse complement strand
TCAAAATAAAGAGAAGAACATATACAAAGAGAGTGGTTGTTGCAGATTTTGCAACAACCATTCACTGAACATATTTCATCGAGAATTTTGAACGGGAACAAAAGAAACTGAAAAAATAGCCATAGCCATGATTAAGAAAACCCTCTATTTCGGAAATCCGGCGTACTTGTCGTTACGCAATGGACAATTGGTAATCAAATTGCCGGAGGTGGAAAAGTGTGATGCGTTGCCCGAAAGTTTCAAGAAGCAAGCTGAAGTGACCAAGCCGATAGAGGATATAGGGGTGGTGGTGCTCGATAACAAACAGATTACCATCACTTCGGGAGCTATGGAGGCTTTGCTGGAAAACAATTGTGCACTGATTACTTGCGATAGCCGAAGTATGCCTGTGGGCTTGATGCTTCCGCTCTATGGGAATACCACACAGAATGAACGTTTCCGTCACCAGTTGGATGCTTCTTTGCCGTTGAAGAAGCAACTTTGGCAACAGACCATCCAAGCGAAAATCAATAATCAGGCATCAGTGTTAAGTGAATGCCGACATGAAGAGGTACGTTGTATGCATGTATGGGCAAAGGATGTACGCAGTGGAGACCCTGACAACTTGGAGGGTAGGGCAGCTGCCTACTATTGGAAATATCTGTTCGGTCAACATATTGCTGGGTTTACGCGCGACCGCGATGGGGTGCCGCCCAATAACCTGTTGAACTATGGCTATGCCATCCTTCGTGCCGTGGTGGCGAGGGCTTTGGTGTCGAGCGGACTTCTTCCCACATTGGGTATTCATCATCACAACCGTTACAACGCCTATTGTTTGGCCGATGATATCATGGAACCATACCGTCCTTACATAGATGAATTGGTTTATCGGTTGGTAAAGAACAAGGGATTGCCTACGGGAGAACTTACGCGCGAATGGAAAGCGGAGTTATTGGTTATCCCTACGCTGGATGTCGTTATATCGGGTAAACGTAGTCCGTTGATGATTGCCGTTGGGCAGACAACAGCTTCGCTCTACAAATGCTTCAGTGGTGAACTGCGTAAAGTCGCCTACCCTGAAAGGTAGTTTACGCATATATATAATAAGGTATGGAACGTTTCAGTGAATATCGCATCATGTGGGTACTTGTTTTGTTTGACCTTCCTACCGAAACCAAGAAAGACCGCAAGGCTTCGGCTGAGTTTCGCAAAAATCTGGTGCGCGACGGGTTCACCATGTTTCAGTTCTCTATCTATATCCGCCATTGTGCCAGTCAGGAGAATGCGGCCGTACATATAAAAAGAGTTAAATCTTTCCTTCCCGAGTACGGACAGGTAGGAATTTTGTGCATTACGGACAAACAATTCGGCAATATTGAGCTTTTTTATGGTAAAAAGCAACACGACATGAATGCTCCTGGCCAACAGCTCGAACTGTTCTAAAACAACAAATCCCACCGCCAGGTAGGATTTGTCACATAAAAGACATTCTTTTTTTCTTTTCTACATTTGTTTGCAGTTCGTTGATTCTCAGTTTTATATGAAGAATCTACTGTCTTTTATCCTGCAAAGATACTAATTTGAAAGCAATTCACAACGGGGATTGGGACTATATAGCCAACCAGCTGACTGTCTTTTATCCTGCCAAGATACTAATTTGAAAGCAATTCACAACTGGGGAAAAGTCTATTTTCTCTTTCGTGAACTGTCTTTTATCCTGCAAAGATACTAATTTGAAAGCAATTCACAACATTTAGTCAACATACCTTTTTTGCAGAATTACTGTCTTTTAT